>JANNGC010000150.1:0-6544 GCA_031380445.1 Pedosphaera sp. | reverse complement strand
AGCAGCGGTTCGCCCCGCTCAACAGTTGGCCGGACAACGTCAGCCTGGACAAGGCGCGTCACCTCCTCTGGCCGATCAAGCAGAAGTATGGCCGCAAGATTTCCTGGGCCGACCTGATGATCCTCACCGGCAACGTCGCGCTCGAAACGATGGGCTTCAAGACGTTCGGCTTCGGCGGTGGACGGGTGGACACTTGGGAACCGGATCACGATGTCTATTGGGGTGCCGAGAAAACATGGCTGGGCGGCGACGTCCGCTACACCGGCGACCGCAATCTCGAGAACCCGCTTGCCGCCGTGCAGATGGGTTTGATCTACGTGAACCCGGAAGGCCCGAACGGCAATCCTGATCCGGTGGCGGCGGCGCGCGACATTCGCGAGACCTTCGCCCGCATGGCGATGAACGACGAGGAGACCGTGGCGCTCATCGCGGGCGGTCACACCTTCGGCAAGACGCACGGTGCTGGTCCGGCGACCAACGTGGGGCCGGAGCCGGAAGCCGTCGGCCTCGAAGCGCAGGGCTTCGGCTGGAAGAACAGTTTCGGCACAGGCAAGGGCGGCGATGCCATCACCAGCGGCCTCGAAGTCACCTGGACCACGACGCCCACGAAGTGGAGCAACGGTTTCTTCGAGAGCCTGTTCGGCTACGAATGGGAACTCACGAAAAGCCCGGCGGGCGCGCAGCAGTGGAAGCCGAAAGGCGATGCCGGTGCCGGCACCGTGCCGCACGCGCACGACCCGTCGAAGAAGATCGCGCCGTCCATGCTGACCACAGACCTCGCGCTGCGCTTCGATCCGGCTTACGAAAAAATCTCGCGCCGGTTCCTGGCGAATCCGGATCAGTTCGCCGATGCCTTCGCCCGCGCGTGGTTCAAGCTCACGCACCGCGACATGGGACCGCGCGCGCTTTACCTCGGCGCAGAAGTTCCGGCGGAAGTCCTCATCTGGCAGGACCCGATTCCTGCGGTGAATCATCCGCTGATTGACGCGCAGGACATCACCTCGCTGAAGGTGAAAATTCTCGCCGCCGGTCTGTCGGTCTCCGAACTCGTTTCCACCGCGTGGGCGTCGGCCTCCACGTTCCGTGGCTCCGACAAACGCGGCGGCGCGAACGGTGCCCGCCTTCGTCTCGCGCCACAGAAATTCTGGCAGGTCAACAACCCGCCACAGCTTGCCAAAGTGCTCACCGCGCTGGAAGGCATCCAGAGCGCGTTCAACAAAGCGGCGGCTGGCGGCAAGCAAGTCTCGCTCGCCGACCTCATCGTGCTTGGCGGCTGCGCTGGCATTGAGCAGGCGGCGAAGAACGCCGGCCACACCGTCGCGGTTCCCTTCGCGCCGGGCCGCATGGACGCCTCCCAAGAGCAGACCGATGTGGAATCCTTCTCCGTGCTCGAACCCATCGCGGACGGCTTCCGCAATTACCTCAAAGGCAAATACGCCCTCACCGCCGAGGCGCTGCTGATCGACAAGGCTCAACTGCTGACGTTGACCGCGCCCGAACTGACCGCGCTCGTCGGCGGCCTGCGCGTGCTCAAGACCAACGCAGGCGGCACGTCCCACGGCGTCTTCACCCAGCGTCCCGAAGCGCTGACCAATGACTTCTTCGTGAACCTGCTCGACATGGGCACCGAGTGGACGCCGACCGCGAAAGACGCCGACGTCTTTGAAGGCCGCGACCGCAAGACCGGCGCAGTCAAGTGGACCGGCACACGCGTGGACTTGGTCTTCGGTTCCAACTCCCAACTCCGCGCCTTCGCCGAAGTCTATGGCTGCGCCGACTCCGAGAAGCAGTTCGTCCAAGACTTCGTCGCCGCGTGGAACAAAGTGATGAACCTGGATCGCTTCGACCTCGCGTAACGCACCGCACTGCCCTTTCTCACGACCGGCCTGCCGTCCTCTCAGATGAAGAGAACGGCAGGTCCAGTCTGTTGTTGCCACGCCCGACCACAAGCGCGCCGCCGAGCAGTTGCACATCCGCAGTGCGGCCCGGCGGCGGCGCATTGCCTTCCCGCGCCCGTCTGTTCATCTTTCTCGCATGGCTGCGGCGCAACATTCCAAAGCGGGCGAATTTGTCCGGCGGGGAATTTTTGCCGGCGTGCGCGACTTTGCGGAATTGGAACGGCGCATCGCCGCTCTGCCCGACGAGCAATCTCGCGGCGCGGCCTTTGAAGTTTTCGCCGAAGCCTACCTCGCGACCCAGCGTCGGCACGATGCCGCGACGGTCTGGCCACTCGCCGCCGTTCCGACTCAAACGCTCCAGACGCTCGGACTCTTGGCGCAAGACTACGGTGTGGACGGCGTGTTCCAGACGCGGCTCGATCACTTCAACGCCTATCAGGTGAAGTTCCGCACCGGCCGGCCCGCGCTGACTTGGCGCGAGTTGTCCACGTTCATGGGCCTCGCGGACAGCCCGCACATCCGCAGCCGCGTCCTACTCACCAACTGCGATGACCTGCCCCCGGTGCTGAACGAGCGGCAGGGCTTCTTCTGCATTCGCGGCTCGGACCTGGATCGGATGGAGGCCGACGACTTTCGCGCCCTCGAAGCCTGGCTGGCCGACGCAGATTTCGTCGCGCCCCGGAAGCAACCGCAGCCGCACCAGACCGAGGCGCTGGCGGCCCTGCTCCCCGCGCTCGACACCCACGACCGCGTTTCCGCCATCATGGCGTGCGGCACCGGCAAGACCCTCGTCGCGCTCTGGATCGCCGAGCGGCGGCAGGCGGCGCGGATTCTCGTCCTCGTGCCGTCGCTCGCTTTGTTGCGCCAGATACTTCACGAATGGCTGCGCGAAACGAGCCTGCCCAGCCTCGCGTATCTCTGCGTCTGCTCCGACCCCACGGTGAAAAATGATTTGGACGCGGTGGCCACGGCGCAATCCGACCTCGACTTCCAAGTCTCCACCGACTCCCGGAGTGTCCGCGAATTCCTCGATGCAAGTTTCACCGGCGCGAAAATCGTCTTCTCCACCTGCCAGTCCGCGCACGTCGTCGGCGCGGCTTTGAAACCGGGCGAGGCGTTCGACCTCGGCATCTTCGACGAGGCGCACAAGACCGCCGGACGCGAGGGCCGCAACTTCGCCTTCGCGCTCGACGACAAAAATCTCGCCATCCACAAGCGCCTGTTCCTCACCGCCACGCCGCGCCACTACAATCCGCTCCGCAAAGACAAGGAAGGCGACGCGCAACTCGTCTTCTCGATGGACGAGCCTGTTCCGTCGCACCGGTTCACTCGCGCGCCAACGTCCAAAGATCGCGGACGAGGAAACTTTGGAAATCACGGATTTGTTCCCGCAGCCGCTCGTTCGTCACCATCTCGGGACGCGGGTCCACGTAATACACTCCGTCGAGCCGGTTCAACGCCACGGTGTAGCCGAGGAAGTGGTTGCTCTTGAACGTGGAGTTGATGCCGAAAATGCTCTGGCCGCGCTTGGCCCGTTGCACGTCGTGCAGAAAAATAGCGATGACCGCGACTTCACGGCCCAGAAGCCTCGTCAGCAAAAACTTGTCGAGAAAGATTTTGTCGATGCGGTCTTTGCTCGTCGTCTTGACGGAACCGACCACTTCCGCCGGATGAAGGTGCTTCGTTTCGGACGCGATGATCGCCCTGTTGCGGGAAAACACCAAATCCAGTTCGTAGGACATCTCATGGCCGGGGAAGTTCGGAATCGGGAGATTGATGGTGCGAGGCTCGCACATCACACCGACTTCCTTGATGACCAACTTCACGAGCGATTCAAAAATCTGTCCGATCCGTTTGCGTGACTGGTTGGCGTTCGCAAAGGAATCGCCGACGCAGCCCACCGATTGCTGGAGCGTGTAGATGACCCGGTTCACTTCACCCGAGGCCAGAAACTCGCGCCGGCCTTTGCTCTCCGCAATGGCAGCCTTGTGGCGTTTCAAATCCGCCAGAAAATTCGTGAAGCGCGCGAACGCAGCCGTCAGTTCGTCTTGGGATTCGTAGAACAGTTGCGTGTTGAGCGGGCGAGTGATCGCGTGGCCATGAGCCTTGCTGTACTGATAGAACACGTAATGGGAATGGGACGGCGAAACGATGCGTGTGGGCTTGTCCTGCTCCAGCATGGCCAGAAACGCCTGACCGAACTTGAGGTAGTCCGACAACTGCCGAAAGCCGGTCTTGTCCGCCAAACTCTCCTGCAAATCAGCCAGCGTGACGCGCCTCATCGGATGGATTTTCTCCTCTCGGTGTTCTCCTGGTCATAGCGAATCCACTTCTCCACGGGCCAGTCCTCGACCAGTTCGATTCGTTTCCCCGCCCACTCGCAGTAATCGACCGACAAGTCACAACCCTTCCACCGCCTCTTGAGTTGCTCGGCCACCACAGCAGTTGTTCCCGAACCGAGGAACGGATCGATCACCACGTCGCCGGGCTGCGATGAGGCCAGGATGATCTTGCGGAGAAGTTCTTCCGGCTTTTGCGTCGGGTGCGGAGTCTTTTCGTGCATGCCGTTGCACGTCGTCGGGATTTCCAGCACGTCTTTGGGCTTCGCGCCGCCGGGATGCGGATGCCAGACGCGATCCTTGTTCGCAGCTTTCCCGTACTGGCTGGTCTCAGCCTGCGGATGCGCGGGGTATTTCAACGTGTGCTCGCCATAGGGAATCCGCACATCGTCGGTGTTGAAGGTGAACTCCCGGCCCTTGCGAAAGTGCAGGATGCTTTCGTGTGAACGCCCCCAGTCGTCGCCCAAATTCGCCTTGTTCTTGTAGTGCCACACGATCCAGCGGCAGCCGCGAAAGAAGCGTGCGGCGGGCAGTCGCAAGTCGGCCAGAATCTCGGAGAAGCCGCACACGTAAAGCGTCCCGTTCGGCTTCAAAACACGCGCCGCCTCCTCAATCCACCGGAGCGACCACGCCACGTATTCCTGCTGCGACTCGAAGGTATCCCACTCGGCTTTCTTGATGTTGTACGGCGGGTCGGCGAAGACCAAATCCACCGAGGCCGACGGCAAAGTTTTCAACCACGCCACGGAATCGCCGTTCCAAATCTCGCCGTGCGGATGAGAGTAAAACAGCGTCGGCTCCGCCGCTGAAGATTTCGACAGCGGCACAACAAAACTGCCTCGCGCCGTAGATTGACCAAAGAAGTCAGGCACTTCCCGATTGCGGGTGAAGTATTCCGCCTGCGGTTCCCGCAACATCAGAGGCGAATCACTCGCTGGCGTGGAAAGCGTTTCGACGGAACGCGATTTCAGTCGGCTCTTGGAATCCCGCTTTCGGACGCGAGAAGTTGGAACCGAGTTGCTGCCGTTGCCTTTCATCGGTCGAAGTTGTAGCCGCAACCGCAACCCGTGTCACTCACTCCCACTCAATCGTCCCCCCGACGACTCTCCCCGTGAAAGGCTCCGGCCTGCTGACGATTCTCCATCCGCCGCCGCCGAGCCAGCCCCACCCGCTTGGTTTGGCGAAAGCCAAGTTCACCGCGCGCCTGTTGCTGAATCAGGCGTTGGCCAGGCGTTCCTGCCACAGTCCGATCAAGGGAGACCAATCCAAACGATCCGCTGCTTGCAACGCGCGGAGGTATCGTGGCCGGGCGGCCTCGTCCGTAGCACGAGTTCGACCGGCGGCAATTCTTCGCGACGCAGGATTTCCGCCAGCCACAGGCGCGTGGCCCGGCCGTTGAAATCGGAGAACGGATGGATGAAAAGCAGCCGCCCTTCGGCAAAGGCGAGGGTCTCCAGCAGCAGGCTTTCATCCCCGGCGGACAAGGCCGCCAGGCGAGTTTGTAAATCGGCGGCATAATCGCGCACGAGTAGCGGCACCTGGTGGGGAAGCGGAGGCGAATGCTGGCCGACTTTTACTTCACTGGTGCGAAAGCGTCCCGCCCAGTCGGGCGTCAAGTCGCCGCAGATGGCGCGGTGAAAATCCAGCAGAAGTGTTTCGTCGAGCACGCGGGCGGTGAACTCGCCGTCTGCGATGTCCTGCTGCACCCTCAACACGCGTTCGGCCAGCAACGGCGCGAGTTGCGCGTAGGAGAGGATGCCCCGCGTCGTTTCTACGAAGCGCGTGGCGTGCGGCGGTTGTGTAGAGTCTTCAGCCATTCGAGGTCCACCGGCTCGCCTTCAAACGCCATGCTGGCGGCGACCTGACGCGGCACGTCCGCCCAGCGGCGCGCTTTGCGCTCCGCCGGTTGCAGCTTTCGCCACTGTGAAATTTTTTCCTGCCAAGTCATGCGGGCAAGCTACACAAGCTGACGGCGCAAGGGAAGCTTCACTCCCACTCAATCGACCCCGGCTCTCCCCGTGAAAGGCTCCGGCCTGCTGACGATTCTCCATCCGCCGCCGCCGAGCCAGCCGCGCCCGCCTGGTTTGGCGAAAGCCGAGTTCACCGGGCCGCACGATTTCAACGCACTATGGTCGGCCCTCTCATTAGCACCGTGGCTTCAGCCCGGTGATTGCGGACGAGCGTGAACTCCGAGCCGTTTCAACGGCTTGGGCGCGGGCGGAAAAACCGTTGAAACGGTTCGTTGTCGTTGAACCGCATTTTTCACCGGGCTGAAGCCACGGTGCTAATGAGAGGGCAATGGCGCGT
>JANNGC010000143.1:0-4788 GCA_031380445.1 Pedosphaera sp. | reverse complement strand
GCGACGATTCGCCCGCTGCTTCTGGGCACCAATTGGAATGCCCAGCCGCGCGTAACCGTGCAGTTGAATCCGCCGGGAGCCGTGTCTTTTTGCAGCACCAATGATCCTGGCGCCTGCAACTTCACCACGCCGAGCACGACCCTCAGTTTCTCCACCAACTACTCACCCCGCTACTACGTCGAGGAAGCAATCAGTGTCACCGGCCCGTGGGTGCGGCCACAATGGGTGGCCGATCGAGGCGGGGTGCGTAATGTGAACAGTGCTCCCTTCAGCACGAACGGGAACTATGTCATCCACGTCCCGCGCACCAACGCCGCCTCCACCATCTTCTACCGGCTGAAGAAGGTCGGCACCTAGCCGGCGAATGTTTCATCGCGTAGCGACTGGGGCCATTGCTCCCACGATCTACTGGTACACGTCTGCCTGTGTCATTGACCACGGGCGGGCTTGCTGACGAAATAACGCCCATGAATTCACCAATGTTCCGCCGTGCCGTGGTACTCGCCGTTTCATTGTTTTTGTCCACGACTCATGCCGCCGACTACTTCCCGCCACCCGACCGCACCGGCGGCTGGCGCAGGGCGACGAACGCCGCGCAGGTGCGCGAACTGGCCGGGATGGACTTGCCGCGCCTGGAGCAGGCGTGGGATTTCACGCAGCGTTGCACGCAGAACGCGGGGTTGCTCGTGGTGCGGAACGGTTATCTCGTCTTCGAGAAATACGTGGGGCGCGCGGGCCGCAACGTGAATCCCGACATGGCTTCGACGGGCAAGGCTTACACGAGCATCGCCTGCGGCATCATGTTGCAGGAGTTTCGCGACAAGATTCCCGAGGGGCTGAACACGAAGGTCTTCACGCCGAAGTATCTGCCCGAAGCCTTCAACGCGGAAGGCCAGCTCGACGATCCGCGCCGCGCGGACATCACGCTCGGCCAACTGCTCTGCATGACGGGCGGCTACAACGGCGAAGGCGGCGCACCGACGGCGGTGGTGATGGGCAAATCGTTTCCGCTGAAAGCGTCACCAGGGCAGAGCATCAAGGACGTGGACGGCTCGTCGCTACGCTGCGCGATGTGGACGAACGCGGGCGCGGGCTATTCCTATTCGTCGCCCGAGCCGCACATCGCCTCGATGGTGCTGCGGCGCATCACCGGCCTGGAATTGAAGGATTACATCGACGCGCGTCTCGCGAAGCCGCAGGGCTGGGGGCCGTGGGATTATTGCTTGCGGCGCGGAAACTTTGTCATGCCGCACGCGAACGGCGCGGGCAGCACGGCCGTCCACGCCACGGATGCGTTGCGCTTCGGCTACTGCCTGTTGCGCGGCGGCAAATGGGGCGAGAAGCAGTTGGTCCCGGCGGATTACGTCGCGCTGTGCAACCAGCCGTCGCCGTTCAATCCGCATTGTCCCTACACGCTGATGTTCGAGCAGAACTCGGATGGCCACGTCATCGGTGCGCCGCGCGATGCGTATTGGAAATCCGGCGCGGGCGGCTTCGCGCTGATCGTCGTGCCGTCGCTCGATCTGGTGATTTACAAGATGGGCGGCAACAACGGGCAATACGATCCGACCTTCACAACCATTCCCCAACCCGAGCCAAGCACCGCGCGTGATGACTGGAAGCCGATTGTCGGCACGCCGTTCATCGAAGGCAGCCGCGGCGGCGACGACGGCATCCGTCGTGTGCTGGAGATGGTGTGCGCGGCGGCCAGGATGAATTAGCCCGGTCCAGCACGGCCTCGCGTAAGGGCGAAATTATTCACGCCGGCCTTGGTTGGATCAGAACCGGAGTGGTTCCGGTTTTTGCTATTTCTTGCCCCAGCGCCAGCGCGGCTTCTCGCCCTTGCGCCAGCAGATGAGAAAGAGGGCGGCATTCAAAATGAGCGCGTGGACGACGAAGGTCAGCGGCGACCGCGCGACCAGCACCAGCGCGCTCGTGAGCAGCATGAGGAAATAGACGACCACCACTATCCAGCCCTGCCAAGCACAGGGCGGTCCCCAACCCCAGCCGTGAGTCTTGGCGGGGAACCAGAATTTTTTCTCAGGCGCCGGCATCGGGGGTGGCTTGGGTTTGCAGAGCTTCGCGCGCGGCGTCAGCTTCCTCGGTCGGCACTTCCACACGGTATTGAATGTCCGCCCCGGCGAGCGAGAAATGCCCGAACGTCCCCTGCTCCAGCGGGTGCATGCCGGACGTGCGCAACACGGCCGCGAGCATGTCCGCCTCGGCGAGCGTGCGCACGGAGGCGATGGTGGTGAAGGCGGGAGTTTCCATGACGCGGATTATTTCTTCGGCGGCTGCGTCGGGTTCTGCACCTGGTTGGTCTGCTGGCCCTCGACTTTTTTCTTCAAGTCCTTGGCCTTGCCCTTGACCTGCTCGGCCTGCCCGAACAGCAACGAAACGGAAGCGAGCACCACGAGCGCGAAGGCGATGAGTGTTTTCATGGGCGTCTTATGCCGGACATCCCTACTGCCACGCGAGCGAGAATTTGGTGAATGACACGGAGTGAGTTCCCTGCCCTGCCCATTTCAGCTTTTCAGCCTTTCAGCTTTTGAAAAATGGTGGGCGCTGAGGGATTCGAACCCCCGACCCACAGCGTGTAAAGCTGCTGCGCTACCACTGCGCCAAGCGCCCCACCGGCGCGGAGGGTAGGTTGAAAGTTGAAAGTTGAAAGTTGAAAGTTTCGCCCGCGTGCGCGGTCGGGCGCATCTTGACATCGTTGGTGCCGGCCAACCGGGGCGCGGCGTTCACGCCGCTTCACCGTCCGCAAGCCCACAGGCCACGAGATTCACCCCGATCCGCTCGGACGGTGAAGCGGCCTGAAGGCCGCGCTCCACCAACGGTGGATGGATGCACCCTGCGCGGTCACTCGATTCTTGCCGCCCTCGGGAGGTTTGACGCAACTTCCCGACCGACTTAGCCTATGCCACATGAAACCGGACATCTACCTGACCGACCCGAAGGAGATGCGCAAAGCGCGCTTGAATCAGCGGCGGGCCAGCTTGCCGGAACTCCTCGACCAGGAGGCGCGTCTCCGCTCGGCAGCCGAGAAATTTTCCGACGACGCCAGGAAAGAGACCTCTTCTCCTGGGCGGAAAAAAATCGCTGCCTGATTTCCCCTGCCACCTACCAGACCTCGCTCCGCGCGGGCGGCGAGGAGCATCGCATCATCACCACCGGCGACCTCTCGCGTTATTGGAAAGCCACCCATCCCGGACGTTGCGGGTTCACCGTCATTGTCGGCGAAGAAACCGGACACCACCCCGACCTGACCAACGCGCTACCACTCGAATACCTCGAACGGCTCCAACTCCAGAACAGCCTCTTCGCCGATGACATCCGCCTCGAAGGTGTGGCGATGGAGAACGGACAAATGGTTCTCATCACTTCACAGCCGGCCATTCTCGGCGGTGAGGCGACTGAGGAAGGCATGATCAACTTCATGTCCAAGCTCTGGTTCCAGCCCTTGCGCGGACTCTCGCTCGGACGCCCCGGCGCGCTCGCCTTCTACCGCGACCTCGATGAAATCGCCGCCTTCGACGCGCACCCCGGCAACTTCGTGAAGGACGACAACGGCGTGGTGCTGCCCATTGACCTCGTGCTGCTGCGCGCGGAGGAGGAGTTGCAGAAGGCGTTCAAGCCGTTCTTGGGTTGAACCTGGCCGCTGACTCCTTGACCGGGCCGCCAACACGCGCGCAATGTCCGCCATGATTCCGCTCGTATTCACCCATGACCGGCCGAAGAAATCCTTCCGTCAAACGGGCCTCACGCTGGTCGTGGTTTGCCTCGTCGTGATTTGGTGGCTTCACATGCACGGGCGCGCGCTGAAACGGACGCAGATGTACAACGGACGAATTCAACTCAAGCGGGCGTACACCAACTATCAAGCGACTGGGAATCTTCCCCCGCCATTCGGGTCTCTGAATCCGATCCCTTTCAGCATCTTCACCAACACGGTGATGTTGGACGGAACAAATCACCAATGCGCTTTGGGCGTGGATTGGTTTCCCGGACATGGCTTGCTCGTCATCACGACCAACCACGCCACGCTCTGGTTGGACAAGAAGCGCGGGGCCAAGCTGGTTGACGACAAATACCATGCTCCATTTTTTACTTGGGGTGGAATCTGAAACGACCACCGCGTAACGCGCCAGTCGCGCCGCTTTGTTTTCCAGCCGTCACATAAACTGCAGCTTCGTCGTCGGCGCGTCCGCGTCCCACCCGCGCGGCGGCTTGCTGTTCACGGCGGCGACTTCCTTGATCGAGAGCTGACGGCCCAGCGTCTTCGGACTCTTCACGTCCACCTCGCTCGGGTTGCAGGTCTGCTGGCTGATCTTCTGGTGCGGCGCGGCCTTGTAGCGGATGAAAATTTCCTTCGGCGTGTCCGGCTCGAAGAACAGGATGCGCGACTTCTCCGGAATGCAGTTGTAGTCGCGGTTCAGAATCGTGCCGCCAAACGCGAAGCGCTTGAGGTAAGTCGCGTCGCGGTTCGTGTACACCAGCGTGAACACCCGGTCGCGCTCCGGCAGTCCGCAGAAGTAAAGATCCGGGCCGACGAACATCTTCTCCTGCAACTCCACGACTTTGTAGTGCCCGTCCTTGAAGACCATGAGCAGCTTGTCGAACTTCGTGCATTCCAAGCGGAACTCCTCGCCGGAAACCTTGTAGCCCACGTACCCGCTCTCGCGATCGTAGGCGACCTTGAAGGCCTTGAACGCAACTTCCTTCGCGTCCACTTCGTCGTAGCGGCTGCTGCGCGTCAGGCGCGGATACTCCTCAGCATACTTCGCA
>JANNGC010000129.1:0-9229 GCA_031380445.1 Pedosphaera sp. | reverse complement strand
GGAGCGCGGGTTTTCCAACCCGCAGCCATGTTCGCAAGTCGAGAGCGCAAGAACTTGCGAACACCGTGCTCCATCGCACGCTGTTGCGGACCGGAAAGTCCGCGCTCCGGGGCAACAGCTTGCCGGTTGTGTTCTCCCGCTTCGTTGTTAGCTTCGGAAAAATGTTTGCCGCCATGCGCCGATTGAATTTCTGCCTCATCCTGTTGCTCGCCGCGTCCGTGTGGTCCGGCTGCCAGACTCCGCCGCCAACTTCGACGTTCGTTTTCAACGCGGCCAAGCTGGGGGAAATTGACACCTTGATCGAGCAAGGCATCGCCGACCACCGGATGCCGGGCGCGGTCTTGTGGATCGAACACGACGGCGCGGCGCATCACAAGGCGCTCGGCAAACGCGCGCTGGAACCGAACGAGGAGCCGATGACGGAGGACACGATCTTCGATGCCGCCTCCTTGACCAAGGTGGTGGCGACGACGCCGGCCATCATGCTGCTCGTGGAGCGCGGTGAAATTGATCTCGAAGCGCCCGTGCAAAAATACATTTCCGAATTCCGGCGCGACGGGAAGGACGGCATCACGCTGCGGCATCTGCTCACGCACACTTCGGGCCTGCGCTCCGGTCTGGGTCGCAAGGTGGACGGACAGCGCTCCGCCCTCGCCTACGCCTGCCAGGAGGAAGTCACGAACGCGCCGGGCACGTCCTTCACCTACAGCGACATCAATTTTATTTTGCTCGGCGAAGTGGTGGCGCGCGTGAGCGGAGCGCCGTTGGATGAATTCGTGACGGAGGAAATTTACCGCCCGTTGAAAATGAAAGACACGCGCTACCGTCCGTGGGCGCGGGACACGGCGCGCATCGCGCCCACGCAGCGCGACGGCACGAACGGCCTCCTGCGCGGCGTGGTGCATGATCCCACGGCGCGCGGCATGGGCGGCGTGGCTGGCCACGCGGGGTTGTTCACGACGGCGGCAGATTTGTCGCGCTACGCGCGGATGATGTTGAACGGCGGCGAACTGGACGGCGTGCGCCTCTTCCGCCCGCAGACGGTGAGCGCGATGACGAGCGTGCAATCGCCCGCGACGGTGACGGCGAAGCGCGGCTTCGGCTGGGACATTGACACGGGCTACAGCCGGCGCGGCGAAATTTTCTCGCCCGGCTCCTACGGCCACACCGGTTTCACCGGCACGGCGCTGTGGATTGATCCTTACTCGAAGACGTTCTGGATTCTGTTGAGCAACCGCGTGCATCCCGACGGCACGGGCAACATTCTCGCGCTGCAAAAAACCTTCTCCACGCTGGCGGCGGAGGCTTCAGGTCTCACACGCCCGCTGGCATCCGCGACCAATTCCCTGCCCTCCGCAAAGTAATTTTCACGGCGATCTGTCGCGAAATGCGGCGGCGCTCTGGCTCAGTCCGGGACACAAAACAGGACACTTCCGAGCGGGCGGAGACATTACCGCACAACTTCCACCGCGCCTGTGGTGGCACCCCCGGTGCTAGGTGAAGGCGCGGTCCGGCGGCGGCAATTCAGTGAGCAATTTATTTTTATCAGCCCCTCCGGTTCACGCCGCACAACAGATGAAAGCAAATCGTATGCAGAAGAGACCCGGCCTCCGGCGTGGATTCACGCTGGTGGAAATCATGATCGTGGTGGCCATCATTGGCCTGCTCGCGGCCATCGCCATTCCCAATTTTGTCAAAGCCCGCTCACTCAGCCAGAAAAGCGCCTGCATCGAAAACCTCCGCCAGATCTTCGCCGCGAAAACCACCTGGGCGCTGTCGGAACGCCACCAACTGGGCGACATCCCGGCGGACACGGACTTGTTCGGAGAGAACGGTTACATCCGCTACAAGCCGGAATGTCCGGCCGGCGGAGATTATGATCTGAAGCCGGTGGACTCGAAGCCGGAATGCAGCTTTGCCGCCAATGCCGGTCACACGCTCTGACGGGCGATAGAGATCGAGGAGGCCCGGGCGCAAGCCCGGGCTTTTTTTCCGCATTCGCGCGCGCTGTCTGAAATTCCCTTGCCGGTCATTTCTCCCTTCCCGCATCCTCCCGAGCGATGGCTGACCGCGTGATCTCCGATGTGCTGACGAAACCCGACGCCGCGCTCGAAATGACGCTGCGCCCTTCCCTCTTCGCGGACTTCACCGGCCAGGCGAAGGTCAAGGAACGCATCGAAATCGCCGTGCAGGCCGCGCAGCAGCGCAAGGAAGCCCTTGACCACGTCCTCCTCAGCGGCCCGCCCGGACTCGGCAAAACCACGCTCGCGCACATCATTGCCAGCGCCATGGGCAGCAACCTCAAGGCGACGAGCGGTCCGACGATTGAGAAGGCCGGCGACCTCGCGGGCCTGCTCACGAATCTCGAGGAGGGCGACGTGCTCTTCATTGACGAAATCCACCGCCTGCAAAAAACCATCGAGGAATATCTCTACCCCGCGATGGAGGACTTCAAACTGGACATCATCATTGACCAGGGGCCGAACGCCCGCAGCGTGCGGCTGAATCTCCCGCGCTTCACGATGATCGGTGCGACCACGCGCAGCGGACTGCTCACCGCGCCGTTGCTCACGCGTTTCCCCATTCGCGAGCGGCTCGACTACTACGACGCGGAGCAGTTGCGGAAAATTGTCATCCGTTCGGCGCACCTGCTGAACATCCAGATTGACGAGCACGGCGCGAAGCAAATCGCCCGCCGCAGCCGCGGCACGCCGCGCATCGCGAACAACCTCCTCCGCCGCGTGCGCGACTACGCGCAAGTCCGCGCCGACGGCCACATCACTTCCGACATCGCCGACCGCGCGCTGGCCATGCTGGAGATTGACGAGAACGGCCTCGACGAAATGGACAAGCGCATTCTCGAAGCCGTGATCGTGAAATTCGGCGGCGGCCCCGTGGGCGTCAGTTCTCTCGCCGTGGCCGTGGGTGAGGAGCCGGACACGATTGAAGAAGTGTACGAGCCTTACCTGATCATGGAGGGCTTCCTCAAACGCACGCCGCAAGGCCGCGTGGCCACCGAGCTGAGTTACAAAAAGCTCGGGCTGAAATTCGTGGCCGGCCTTCAAACGCGGCTGCTCTGACCGGAGCCGGCTCGCCAGCCGGATGCACCGAGTTGCGCCAGCCCGGCGTTCGCAAGTTGCTGCCCCCGAGGACGGGCGCACTCGGGGAACGATGGCTTCGCACGGAGCAACTTTTCAGACCGGCTCTTCGCGTCCGTGGGCGGCGACAAAACTTAGCGGGCAGGCGGCGGATATTCCCGCCCGGCGACCGAACCCGCCGGCTGATGGCCGTTCGTTGAAAATGTCAGAAAATCTTTTCTCGAAGCGCCGCCTCTCTCCGGCCCGCTCCTCCACTCCGTGAGCGGAGCGGGAAAAAAATGCGGACGGGCCGTGGCCAGGCGACGGGTTTCACCACACGCGCGGGTTTTCTACGGAGCTGGCGCCAGGCGGCGCAGGCGGAACAGTTCCGTGCTCAGGACGACAAACTTGGTGACCACGAATTCATGGCCGATCAGTTCAGGCCGTTCTTCCACGTCGTACCAGGTCGAGGGGTTCAGGTCCGTGTTCGATTGAAGCGCAAATCCGCTGAGAGTCGCGGGCCAGGAAATTTGCATGACCTCCGGCGGGAGACATTGAATTTTCAGGCGCAGCGTTGCGGAACCGGTCGTGACGGCGGCGAAGTTCAGGCCCACGCGCAAATCATCCGCAGTGAACTTCCCGATGCTCGCGCTCTGGCGGAAGCAAAACGCGCTGATGGGAACCGGCGACGCGACATCGGTGGCGTTGGTGCCAGGACTGAGTTCGCTCAACGGATTCACCCAGAGCGTGCTCGCCGCCGTCCGCGCGTCGTAGCGCAGCACGACGAGGTAGCTGAAATTCGTGACGAGATCGACCGGCCACGACTGCGCGAGCGCGACGTTGGCATTCGCAATGGCGAGGCGGAATTTTCCCGACGCGGCGTTCAGGGTCTGCGCGATCAAACGGCAGCGACCGCCCGTCGCGTTGAAGTGCACGATGTAGTCGCCGCTCGTGCCGGGGAGTTCGGAAAAATTGATTCGCAAGCTGGTGTAGAAGGTCAGCCCGCTCTCGGGCGCGAACGGGCCGAACGGCAGCAGCGCGTTCACGTCCTCGGTGAACGGCACGCCCATCGCAAGCTGGCTGTTGGCAACTTGGATTTCCCCCGTGCCGCACCCACGTCGGCGCGGCGTTGGAAATGAGCGGGCCGCCCGCATAGTTGAAATCATCCGCGAGCAGCAGGGCTGGCACCGCCGTGAGCAGGAACGAACTGCGGTTCGTGGAGAGTCCATCCGTCGCGCAGATCGTGATCATCGTCTCGCCGATGAATTCCGGGGCCACGGTGATTGTGACCGTGCCGTTGGAACCGCTCGCCAGCGTGACGAGGCTCGGCACGAATGCGACGTTCGTCGTGTAAGCCCATACGTCGAGTCCCTCGGCCTCCGTCTCCGCATCGCCGACCACGAAAGGAACGCGCGTGCTGCCGCCGACCGCCACATGCTGCGGCGGCACGGCGGAGATGGACGGAGCCGCGTTGCCCGCCAGCGCCTCGGTGAAGCTGCTGGTCACAAACAAATCATCCACAAACATCTGCCCGAGGCTGCTGTCCTGCCGCCAGGAGAAGGCGCTGATCGTCGATGGGCTCGCGACGTCCAGCGCGGTGATGGACGCGCTGATTTCAGACACGGGATCAATCCAGAGCGTGGTCACGGCGTTGCTCGCGACGTAGCGGGTGACGACGGTATAGACTTGGTTCGGATACAAATCCGCCGCCCACACGCGCGACGCGCTGCTGCTGGCATTCGCCACGCCGAGGCGGAAGAGTCCTGCGCTCGCGCCGGTTCTGGTCAGGAAAATTTTCCCGCGCTGACTGGACGAGCCGTTGAGATGCGCAAAGAACGCGGCGCTGGAACTGACCGGCAGTTCCGTGAGCACGAAGGTGAAGCGCGAATAAACCGCGCCGCCGCTCGCGGCCGTGACAGAGTTCGTGAGCGTGGCGTTCACGTCTTCGGTTTCGAGGCGGCTCAGTTCCACGCTGCCGCCCGCCACGCTCACTTCGCCGGGTGTACCGCTGTGCGTGCGCCACTTCATCGCGGAGACATTCGTGAGCGCGCCGTCCGCGTACGTGAAATCATCGCGCAGCAAAATCGCCGCGTGACCGGACACGCCAGCGACACCGAGAATGATCAAGAACCACAGATTCTTCATGCCCGCATGATTGGAAACGCCGTGCCGCGTGGCAAGGGCACGGAGATTCGCAAGCGGCACGGAGACGCCTTACGTGAAAATACCCGCGCGATCTCTTCTGCGACGTATGAATGATTTTAAGGGCGGCGGGAACAGGCCGGAAACAAAGGTGGTGGTAGGTGATGGATTCGAACCATCGAAGGCGTAAGCCAGCAGATTTACAGTCTGCCCCCGTTGGCCACTTGGGTAACCTACCGCACCGTCCGCCGTAGCGGGCGCGCAATATGCAAAAGTGAATTTACGTTGTCAACGAATGGACTTTGCCATGATGCCATTCGTGTGAAAGGAGCGCCGAGCATTGCTCGGCACGACCTGAAAGAATTCAAGTTCACGCCAAGCATTGCTCGGCGCTCCTCAATCCGTAGCCGTGAATTCATACGTGACAGCCGGAAAGTTCTGTGGAACATCTCCCGCCCATGAAACACTTTCTGCTCGTATGCGCGGCGGCCTTGACCCTCGGCTTCGTGGTCAGTTGCGAAGCCCAGGACAAAAAAGCCGACGCCAAAGACAACAAAGAAACCAAAAAGGAAACCCAACCTGTGACCCCAAAAGAAGTGAAGGAAGTCGCCGTCATCAAGACCAGCGCCGGTGAAATGATCGTCGAATTCTGGCCCGACGTGGCCCCGAAGACGGTCGAGAACTTCAAGAAGCTCGCCCGCACGAACTTTTACGACGGCACCGCGTTTCATCGCGTCATCAAAGGCTTCATTATTCAGGGCGGCGACCCGCTCACGAAGGACGCCTCGAAGGAAGCCGCGTGGGGCACGGGCGATCCGGGCTACAAGATTAAGGCCGAGTTCAATGAACGCTCGCACACGCGCGGCGTCCTCTCGATGGCCCGCTCGCAGAGTCCGGATTCCGCCGGCAGCCAGTTCTTCATCTGCCACGGCGATCCCACGTTCCTTGACCGCCAGTACACGACCTTCGGCAAAGTGATCAAAGGCGATGACGTGCTGGAGAAAATCGGCACGACCAAGACGCATCCGCCGGACCGGCCTGACGTGGTGCAGCGCGTGGAAAGCATCCGCATCGTCCCGGCGGATTCGATCAAGTAACTCTGCACACTTTGCGAACGCGGATGGGCTTCCGGCTCGTCCGCGTTTTTGTTTTATGGATTTGGAACACATCGCCGCTGCGCTCGTGGCCATCGGCTGCCCTGCTGCGAAGTCATGCGAGATGGCAGCGCAACTCGACAAGCGCGCGCATCAACTAGCGGCGCAGAAGGGACGGACCTACGAGGAGGCGCTGCTGCATCTGCTCAAGCTGATGCGCGAGGGCATGGGTTCGGCTCCGCCGCCGGCGTAGCGTCCGGCGCGAAAGGAGCGGGGCTGTGTCCCGCGCCGGGCGGGACCAGCCGCAGTGGTCTCGCCTGAAACCACGCGCTCCAAAATTCCCAGAGTGCTGCGGTTGGGTTGCGCCACAGCCGCGCTCCGGTGCGAGTGACGCGTTGCACCTGTTCCAAGCCAGGCGCACGAATCCGTTGACCTGTCGGGCGCGTTAGCGGAGATTCGCGCTCCAAAAAATTTGATAAGATGGACGCAGCGCACATTAGAAATTTCAGCATCATCGCCCACATTGATCATGGGAAGACGACGCTCTCGGACCGGCTCTTGAACCGCACCGGCACCATTGCCGACCGCGACATGTCCGCGCAGTTGCTCGACTCGATGGACTTGGAGAAGGAGCGCGGCATCACCATCAAGGCGCATCCGGTCACGATGCTTTACAAGGCGAAGAACGGCGAGACCTACGAACTCAACCTCATCGACACGCCGGGCCACGTTGATTTTTCCTACGAAGTCTCGCGCAGCCTGAGCGCGTGCGAGGGCGCGCTGCTCATCATTGACGCCGCGCAGGGCGTGGAGGCGCAGACGGTCGCGAACGTGCATCTGGCGATGAAGCAGAACCTGCACATCATCCCGGTGATCAACAAAATTGATCTCCCGCACGCGGACATCGAGATGACCAAGCAGCAGCTTGAAGACATTCTCGCCATCCCGGCGGACACGGCGATTCTCGCCAGCGCAAAGGCGGGCATCGGCATCGAGGACATTCTCGAAGCCATCGTCGAGCGCGTGCCGCCGCCGAAACCGTCCGGCGAAAAATCGCTTCAAGCGCTGGCGTTCGATTCCTACTTCGACACCTACAAAGGCGTGGTGACGCATGTGCGCGTGTTCAATGGCGAGTTGCGCGCGGGCCAGCATGTGAAGCTGCTGCACTCGGGCAAGAACGTGGAAATCAAGGAGGTCGGGAGTTTCAACCCCAAGCCTTACGTGCGCGAAAAGCTCGAGGTCGGCGAGACGGGCTATTTCACGGCGAACATCAAGTCGCCCAAGGAAGTGAAGATGGGCGACACCATCACCGACGCGCGCAATCCGTCGGCCGTGCTGCCGGGCTTCAAAGAAATTCACCCGATGGTCTTCAGCGGCATCTATCCGATCAACACGGCGGATTACGAGGCGCTCAAGGGCAACATGGGCAAACTCCAGTTGAACGACTCGGCGTTCGCCTACCAGAGCGAAAGCTCCGTCGCGCTTGGGTTCGGCTTCCGCTGCGGCTTCCTTGGGCTGTTGCACTTGGAAATCGTGCAGGAACGCCTGCGCCGCGAGTACGGCATGGACATCATCGCCACCTACCCGAGCGTGGTCTATCGCGTGACCATGACCGACGGGACGATGAAGGAGATCGACAATCCCGCCTTCCTGCCCGCTGCGAATTTCATCCTGAAGATCGAGGAGCCGATGGTGAAGGCCTTCGTCATTTCGCCGAACGACAGCATCGGCGACATCATGGCCTTGATCTCCGAGAAGCGCGGCAAGATTGACCACACCGAGACGCTCGACGCGCGGCGCGTGATGATGACGAGCCTGCTACCGCTCAACGAAATTTTGATCGATTTCCATGACCGCATTAAGAGCATCACGCGCGGGTTCGGCTCGATGGATTACGAGTTTGCCGACCATCAGGAGTCGGACATGGTGAAGCTGGAGATGCTGGTGAACGCCGAGCCGGTGGACGCCTTCTCGTGCATCGTGCATCGCGAAAAGGCGGAGACGCGGGGCCGCGCGCTGGCCGCGAAGCTCAAGGAAGTGATTCCCACGCAGCAGTATCAGGTCGCCATCCAGGCGGCCATCGGCGGGAAAGTCGTGGCGCGCGAGACGGTGAGCGCGTTGCGCAAGGACGTGACCGCGAAGTGCTACGGCGGCGACATCAGCCGCAAGCGCAAACTTTTGGAGAAGCAGAAGGAAGGCAAGAAGCGCATGAAAGCTTTCGGCACGGTGAACATCCCGCAGGAGGCGTTCATCGAGGTGTTGAAGGCGTAAGCCAAATCGAGCGAGTCCGCTTGCAGAGCCAGGCCGGAATGCGGGCGGGCGGATGAAATTGGCGTTTGCTTCGGAGTCTCGGTTTGAGGTTTGGTGTGCCGAGACAATTTATGTGCGGCATCATCGGATACGTCGGGAAAAAATCAGCCGGGCCAATACTCCTCGAAGGATTGCGCCGGCTGGAATATCGCGGCTACGACAGCGCGGGCGTGGCGATTCTCGACGGCCCGAAGCTGGAGCTGCGGAAGAAAACCGGCCGCATCGATCAAGGACTCGCGCCCGTCATAAAGGCCCGGCCTGCGCCCGGCACCACGGGCATCGGCCACACGCGCTGGGCCACGCACGGGGCGCCGACGGATAACAATTCTCACCCCCATCTCGACGCGAGCGGACGCATCGCGGTCGTTCACAACGGCGTGATCGAGAATTACGAGCGGCTGAAGAAACGACTCGTCGGGGCGGGACACCAGTTTCAATCCGACACGGACACGGAGGTGCTGGCGCATCTGGTGGGGGAACATTACGCGCGGGTGAAGGCGGATGGAGCGCCGGGGAACCCCCCCGCCCCGTGCACTCAAGTGGCGCCCCCAACCCGGGGGGAGACCCGCCCACCGCCCAATGAACCCCCAAACCAGGCCCCCCCCC
>JANNGC010000086.1:0-1680 GCA_031380445.1 Pedosphaera sp. | reverse complement strand
CTACAAGACCGGACTGGTCGGCAAGTGGCATCTCGGCCTGGGCGACGCACCGAAGACGGATTTCAATGGCGACATCAAGCCCGGTCCGCTGGAGCTGGGCTTCGACTACGCGTTCTACATTCCCGCGACCGGCGACCGCGTGCCGTGCGTGCTGGTGGAGAATCATCGCGTGGTCGGCTACGATCCGGCGGACCCGATTGGCGTGAGCTACGGCGTGAAGATCGGCGACGAGCCGACGGGCGATGACCCGACCGTGAAGTTGAAAATCAAAGGCGGCCCCGGCCACACCAACACGGTGGTGAACGGCATTCCACGCATCGGTTTCATGACCGGCGGGAAGGCCGCGCGTTGGGTGGACGAAGACATCGCCGACACGCTCGCGGCGAAGGCGGTGAAGTTCATCGAGGCGAACCAGGCCGGCCCGTTCTTTCTCTACCTCGCCCCGCACGACATTCACGAGCCGATGGTGCCGCACCCGCGGTTTCGCGGCACGAGCGGCTGCGGCTGGCGCGGCGATGTGATTCATCAGCTCGACTGGACGGTGGGCGAAGTGCTCGCCGCGCTGGACCGCCTGAAGCTGGCCAGCAACACGCTGGTCATCTTCACGAGCGACAACGGCGGCGCGATCAAGGACACCTACGACGACGGCACGAATCCTTTGCACGCACGCCAACCGCCGAACGGCGCGCTGCGCGGCAGCAAGGGCGCGCTCTATGAAGGCGGGCATCGCGTGCCGTTCCTCGCGCGCTGGCCGGGGCGCATCGCGGCGGGGAGCACGTCCGGCCAGCTTATCGGGCAGGTGGACGCGCTGGCCACCTTCGCCGCGCTCACCGGACAAAAGCTCGCGGCCGAAGCCGGCCCTGACAGTTTCAACATCCTGCCCGCGCTGCTGGGCGAGAAAACGAAACAGCCCGCGCGCGACCATCTCGTCTTGCAGAACAACGGCCCGGCTCCGCTCGCCTTGCGCGAGGGCGACTGGGTGTTGATCGAAAAAGGTGGCCCGCGTCAGCAGCGTCCCGCCGGGGCGCAAGGACAGGCCGCCGCCCCTCGTCCGGAACTCTTCAACCTCGCCACCGACCTCACGCAGACGAACAACCTTGCGGCCAAGGAACCGGCGCGGGTCAAGGCCATGTCGGCGCGGTTGGAGAAAATTCGCCAGCAAGGTAGCAGCCGTCCGGAGGCCGCCGCCGCCCAATGAAAACCGTCATTTCCTTCCTCACCGCCAAGAAAGAGGGCGTTGCCAAATGAAAGGCAGCGCCGGCAGGATTCTTCAAAACTGAGGAACCAGAGCGATGAGAATGTCATGTCTGCTTGGCCCGTTGTTAGTGATGTCCTGCATCACTGCCCCTGCGCTGGCTGCGGATGAAAAGGCCGAGTTGCTTTTCGTGCGCCGCATCGCGCCGTTGTTTCACGAGAAGTGTCTCGCGTGCCACGGCAAGGATGAGGCGAAGATCAAGGGCGGCTTCGACATGCGCACGCTCGCGTCCACGCTGAAGGGCGGCGACAGCGGGAAACCCGCCATCGTTGCCGGCCAACCGGAGGCGAGTCCGCTCTATCTCGCGGTCACGCGCAAGCATGACGACTGGGAGCCGATGCCGCCGAAGGAGGCGGACAAGCTCTACGCGGAGCAGGTCACCTGGATCAAAGAATGGATCGCGGGCGGCGCGCCCTGGCCCGATG
>JANNGC010000079.1:0-2433 GCA_031380445.1 Pedosphaera sp. | reverse complement strand
GTGGTCGAAAGCCGGTGACGATCACCTCGCGATCGCAGGCGTCTCCGACGCGATCGCCGTCGCTATCGCGTTGCTCCGGATCAGCGACGCTCGGGCACAGATCGACACCGTCCGAGGCGCGGTCACCGTCGGTGTCCGCGTTGCGCGGATTGGTGCCCTGGTCATGTTCCGCGAGGTTGTTCAGCCCGTCGCCGTCAGGATTGCCGGTGGCATCGTTGACCAGCGGATTCAGGTTGTTGGCCACTTCCCATCCGTCCAGCATCCCGTCGTTGTCCGTGTCGCCGTCGTTCTTTTTGGTTCCGGCGACGGTCTCTTGCGTGTCAGACAGACCGTCTCCATCCGCGTCGTTGATACCCAGGGCGATGACTCGCTCCAAGGTAAAGCTCCCGTCCACGAACGTGCTATGGCTGTCTCCCCGCTTGTAAGGCACCACTCCATTTCTGAGCAGTGTGTCTGTCGATTCCTCGTTGGAGACAAATGAGAAGCCGGGGCCGATGGTCACCGCCACCACGCCCATCTCTCCGGGTAACAGGATGCCCGCGTGAACGGCCGCCACACCCAACGATGAGTCATGGCTGTAACGAACATTGGAGTGTTGGTACCAGACAGCCTGGTTGGGGCCTGGGTTGTAGGGGTCGGCGGGCGCGCTGCCGAAGACGAGGAAGTCGATCGTCTCTCCCAGGCGGGCGCCATAACATCTCATGTCGCTGGGCGGGAAGCCCTGCTCCAGAGCGTACCGCGTGCGAAGATGCGCAAACGGATCCTCCGTGAAGCGACTTATCCTGAACGCGGTGGGAGGATCGGGATTGGATGAGAAACCCGTGTTCTGCGTCGTGACTCCGTTGCGCGTGGACCCTGTGAATTGGTTGAGCGCAGGCACGATGGTGAGGCCGACGATGCCCGTCTCGCCATTGGCCAGGGCCCCGGCATGGACGGCCGCCTTGGCGATGTTCGAGTCCAGAGTGTAAACGTCCGTGCCAAAGGTATTCCCGGTCGTCGAGCCAGTAGTGCGATAATAGACCGTCCGCCCGATGAAGGTGATGTTGCGATAGAAATGAAACGTCCCCTCAAACACATCGTCGAGCGCGGTGGGCGCGAGTTCGTATTGGCTGGGGATGGCCGCGTCATTCTGCGTCAGGGTCAGGTTGTAGTTTTTGACCGTGCCGTTCTCGGCCGTTACTCTGACCACGACGTTGTTGACACCCGCATTGAGCGCCAGGGCGGGCGACGCCGGCACGGCAACGCGCAGGTCCAGGGGGGCGTTGCTCTGGCCCGCGTTATTGGCTCCCCATGCGAAGACAGAACCCGTATCCCTAACGCACAAGCGATGCGCTCCGCCTGCGGCGATGGAGGTCGCGCCCCTGATGAGCGCCTCCGTCTCACAATCGCTCAGCCCGCCCCAGGCAACGATGGTGCCGTTACCTTTGAGCGCCAGGCTCACCGCATCGCCCGCCGCGATGGCGACGACTCCGACAAGATTGGAGGGCACATTGGCCAGGCCACCGTTCAGCGTCTCACCCCAGCGCACCACGGTGCCATTACTCTTCAATGCCAGGGAGTGATTCGTTCCGGCGGCGATGGCGACCACATTGGTCAGGCCGGCTGGCGGCGTGGTCTGCTGGAAGAAGTTACTGCCCCAGCACACCACGGTGCCATCGCTTTTCAAAGCCATGCTGTGCTGGGCGCCCGCCGCGATGCGGATCACGCCACCGCCGGACAGGCTTCCAGGCGTGGTCGTTTGTCCCGCTGAGTTACTGCCCCAGCCCACCACGGTGCCGCCACCCGCGCTCACCAGCGCCAGGCTGTGATTGGCGCCGGCGGCGATGGCCAGCACCCCGCTGATCGCGGGGATGGCGGACTGGCCGGAGAGGTTACTCCCCCAGCCACTGACCCGCCCGGTGCTCTCAAGAGCCAGGCTGTGCGCTCCTCCGGCGGCCACGGCGACCGCATCGCCCACGAGACCCGTCGGCGTGCTCTGCCCGGCAGGATTGCCGCTACCCAGATTGCTGCCCCAGGCCGCCACCGTGGTCGTTTCCAATCTTACCGCTAGGCTATGTTCATTACCCGCAGCGATGGCTGTGGCGGGCGGGATCACGGTGAAGGCGCCGCCATTGACGCTCGCCTCCACCTTGGCGACGGACTCGCGCGCCTCCGCCCACAGGCGGAAAGTTTTGTCCGAGGTCGTGCCCGCGTTGTAAGTGGTGACGGTGGAGCTAAAGGTGGGCGTGAGGCTCATCGTGCTGCCTGCCAGGAGGGAAAGGTTCGCATTCGTGCTCGGCGGATCGCGCGTGATGGTGAGGGTGACCGTCTTGGTGGCGGTGCGCTCCGCGTTGCTGACGCGGACCAGGACCGTGTTGGTTCCCACGTTCAGCGGCAGGTTCTGGCTCAGAGTCGGATCAAGAACCGGCACGAACGCGCCGCCGTTCACGTTCA
>JANNGC010000720.1:0-1716 GCA_031380445.1 Pedosphaera sp. | reverse complement strand
TCCACGGCGTCCTTGTCCACGCTCGCAGGGTAGTGGGTGGCGAAATAGTTTTCGTCGAACGCCTCCTGCAAATTGTGGACGCCCCAGTATTCGCCATTGATGAAGAGGATGGCGGGCCGGTACGCCTGCATGTCCATCCCGGTCTCGCGCATGAGATTCTGCATCAGACCGTCGCGCATCATGGTGAGGTAATGGTCGTGTCCGCTCGGACGCAGGAGGAGGCGATAGAATTTGTCCACGTTCAGTTCGGGGAAAATCCTGTACTCGAAAGGACCGACGCCTTTCTGGTTGAGCGGATGGAGTCGGAGCGCCTTGACGGGAAAGCCGAAGCTGGTGTTGCCGTGCATCCGCACGCCGCTCTCCTGATCGATGACCCGCAGGCCGTTGGTCTCGAAGAACTCGACGTTGCACGGGCGTTCCCAAGCGTCGCCGCTTTGCGCGTAGTTGCAGCCCGGCGCATTTCCGCACACGTAGATGCCGATGTTTGCGTCGAAGAAATTGGCGCGGTCGCTGGTGAGCGAAACCACGGGCAGCGAATACCGGCTGCGTCCGCGCGGATCGATGCAGTAGCTGGCGGTGTTCACCTCGCTGGGCACGGAGTTCGTGCGAAAGGCCCGGATGCGTAGCGTGTGCATCTTGAAGACTTCGCCCGCAGGCGGCTGCCATCCACCGGCGGTGGGAATGATCGAGATGTCGTTCGGTGTGCCGGCGCGCGGCCCGAGCACGAGCGGAGCGGTGTAGAGCGGCGAAGACTCGGTCGGCTCCGCGCCATTCGTGGTGTAGCGCACCAGCGTGCCGGGCGGATGGTTCGTGAGTTGGAAGGACACGGTGATGTTGCTGGTGTAGAAGCCGGGCTCGATGGCGAACTTCGCCTTCTTCAGAAAGCCCTGTGCGCCGAGTGTCGCGTTGTTCGTGCCGGGCGTGGGCGTGACGAAGAAGTAGAAGTTCGTGGAGCCATCTGGCTGACGTCCCCAACTCAGGTCGAGCGGAATCTCCACCGACGGGAGCCAGTCGATGAGCACGCCGTCGGGGCGCGTCAGGAAAACTTTCTCGCCGTTGCCGTCTAGGGTGAAGTTGGTGTGGCGCGAGACGGGGAAGGACAGGCTGTACTTCGCGCGAAGAAATTCCTCGACGCCGTGTTGCTCTGTTAGCGTGAGCGTCCGGTCGAAGACGAGAATCTCCACCACGTCGCCGGCGAACGCACCGTAGGCACCCGCGCCAATTTCCACGGGCGCGTTTACGATGGCGCGTGAGGATTGCACGCCCGCGCTGGAGAGCGTGCCGTTGACGGTGAGGGCGGGTTGCCGGTTGCTGTAGTTGATGGTGACGAGCGAGAGGTTCGGCATCGCCGACGCGATCACGGCCAGCGACGGCATGTAGCCGGAGCCGTGTTCGTACACGCTCGCGCCGTTCGTGCCGACGGAGAGCCCCGCGCCGCTGTTGAAATCGCCACCATGCTGCGCGCCGAAGAGATACCGCTGCCCGCTCACGCCGCCAACACCCGCCGAACCCGCCGCGTCGATCTCGTGACCAACCGTGGGCCGAGCCACCGCGATGATGGTGAAGTTATTCTGCGCCGGGGACGCGGGCAGTGTGAGGATGTCATCGGTTCCGTCGAAGCGCAGCGCCGGGCGGTCTCCGAGTTCCGGCGTGCTGGGGATGAAGCGCGGCTGATTGGCGTCAGCAAGTTGCCCGGCGTGAAACGTTCCACCTGAC
>JANNGC010000042.1:0-5552 GCA_031380445.1 Pedosphaera sp. | reverse complement strand
GTCGTCCAGCGTGCGCCGCATGGCGTCGCGGTCGATTCACACGGTGACATTTATGTGGGCGAAGTGAGCTTTACCGATTGGCCGACCACGCATCCGGATGAGCCGATCCCGCCGGGCTTGCGGTCTTTGCAGAAGTTGCGCAAGTTGCGGGCGTAGCCATTGGCCGCGCTGTTTTTTTCAGTCGCCCGCGATCCAGGAAGCGCTTCCACCAAGGATCTTGGCCAGTCGAAGCTACAAGATCCGCCTGCACCAACGGTTTCGATATGCCGCCATGTATGAGCCGAAGCAAAAACGGCGCTCTTGCGAGCGCCGTTGCGAAACTCAGACTGAAACGCGTTCTCAGATAAACTCGTTGATCAAATTCTCCAAGAATTCCTGCCGTCCGCTCGTGTTGGCCGTCGCTTCACCCTTCTTCAGCATGTAGCCTTCCAGCGTCTCGAAAGTTTCCTTGCCCTGTTCGATGCTCTTGCCCACGCCGCGATCCCACGACGAGTAGCGTTGCTTCACGAAGTCGGCGAGGCGTCCGTCCTTGCGGATGGCGGCGGCGATCTTCAGACCGCGCGCGAAGGCGTCCATGCCGCCGATGTGCGCGTGGAACAAATCATCCGGCTCGATGCTTTCGCGGCGCACCTTGGAGTCGAAGTTCACGCCGCCCGTGGTCAGGCCGCCGTATTTCAGGATGCTCAACATGCACTGCGTGGTGAGATAAATGTCCGTGGGGAACTGATCCGTGTCCCAGCCGAGCAGGAGGTCGCCGGTGTTCGCATCAATGCTGCCGAGCGCGCCCGCCGCGCCCGCCACTTCCATCTCGTGCTGCATGGAATGGCCCGCGAGCGTGGCGTGATTGGTTTCGAGGTTCAGCTTCAGGTGATCGATGAGATCATATTCGCGCAGGAAGTTCAGGCACGCCGCCGCATCGGAATCATACTGGTGCTTGGTCGGTTCCTTCGGCTTCGGCTCAATGTAGAACTGGCCCTTGAAGCCGATCTTCTTTTTGTAGTCCACGGCCATGTGCAGGAACTTCGCGAGATGGTCGAGTTCGCGCTTCATGTCCGTGTTCCAAAGCGTGGAGTAGCCTTCGCGCCCGCCCCAGAAGGTGTAGCCCGCGCCGCCGAGTTCGTGCGTCACTTCGATAGCCTTCTTCACCTGCGCGGCGCCGAAGGCGAACACGTCGGCATTGCAACTGGTGCTCGCGCCGTGCGCGTAACGCGGATGGACGAAGAGCTGCGCGGTGCCCCAGAGCAGCTTGATGCCCGTGGCCTTCTGCTGCTCTTTGAGCAAGGCCACGATGGTGTCGAGATACTTGTTTGACTCGCGGAGCGTTTTGCCATGCGGCGCGACATCGCGGTCGTGGAAGGCGTAGAAAGGCGCCTGAAGCTTCTTGGTGATTTCAAAGAAGACCGGCACGCGCGCCTTCGCGAGGTCGAGACCTTTGTAATTCTTTTCCCACGGACGAATCGCCGTCGGCATGCCGAACATGTCCGCGCCCGCGCCACACATGGTGTGCCAGTACACGACCGAGAAGCGGAAGTGCTCCTTCATGGTCTTGCCCTCGATTTTTTCGGAGGGGTTGTAGTGCTTGAAGGACAGCGGGTTCTTGGACTTCGCGCCTTCGTAACGAATCGCCTTAATGTTCGGAAATGCTTGAGCCATAAATTTTGAGGGCCGGAGTTTGGCCGCATCCGCGCGGGCCGGGCAAGCGCAGAGTCGGGGCAATTGCTAGCCTGGTTAAGCCGCCGTACTGGGGCGGCCGTTCCGGCTGGTGTTCTCTTTTTGCTTCAGCCGAGACGGCCCAAGGACGGAAGGCAGCCGGGACGGCTGCCCCACTTACCGGGCCACGCTCACAGCCCCGGCACCGGCGGGCGGTTCGGCGCGTCCCAGGCCTGCGCGCCTTTCACCTTCACCTGGCGTTTGAAAACCTTGTCGCCCGCACAGACAAACAGCGTGTCGAAGTTCGCGCCGCCGAACGCGAGGTTCGCCGCCTTGCCGTTCGGCGTGGGGATGATGCCGTTCACGCGGCCCGGCTGATCGCAGAACTGGATGCCCATCCGCGTGGCCACGTACAAATTGCCGCCGCGATCCACGCGCATGCCGTCCGCGCCGCTGTCGTCGGCGGTGTCAGGGACGTGCAGCCAGAAATACTTCTGCTTGTGCGCGAGCGTGCCGTCGGCCTGAATCTGATAGGAAAAAACCCAGTGCGATTTGGAGTCCGCGACGTAGAGCAGCGTCTGGTCGGGCGAGACGGTGAGGCCGTTCGAGAATTTCAACCCCGTGTCCACGACCTTCTTCTCGCCGTTCTTGATCAGCCAGACCTTGCTCGGTGAAACGCCGTCCCAGCCTGGCTCGGTGGCGTAAATGTTTCCGTTCTTCAACACCACGATGTCGTTGCCGCGAAAGCCTTCGGCGACCACGGTGCTCTTCCCGTTCTCGTCCCACGCAAGCACTTGCGTGCCGGCATTGGCGTAAAGTTTTCCATCCGGGCCGAAGGCCTGGCCGTCGCCCTTCTTCGAGTCAGCAAGGAACTCCGTCACTTTTCCATCGAGACCCACTTTGAAAGTTTTGCTCGCGCCCACGTCGTTGAAGAAGACCTCGCCCTTCGCGTTCACCGCCGGGCCTTCGGTGAATTTGTAGCCTTCGCCCACCAGTTCCCACGGCGCATCCGTACTCACGATTTGCGCCGTGCGCTGCTTCGATTTCTTCTCCGGGTTCGCGGTGATCTCCGCCGGATAATCGCGCCACAGCCAGCGCAACGCGTCGGGGAAAACTTGCGTGGACTGATTGCCGTCGTGCGCGCCGACGCCCCACGCGTGCTTCACGTCGTAGCCCGCGAAGACCAGCGCGCGCTGCATCTCCTGGTTCGCCATCCACCAGTCGCCGCCGTAGATGTTCAAATCATTCTCGCCGTCCTGGAGAAAGATGCGGATGGGCTTCGGCTCCACCTTGCGCACCAGCGTGGGATACTCATTCCCGCCGCGCAGTCCGACGTAGGTGCCGATGCTGCTGAACACGCGACGAAAACGATCGGGCCGTTCCCACGCCGCCGTCCACGCGCAAATCGCGCCGCTGCTCGCGCCGCCGATGCTGCCTTCGTTTGGATTGGTCGAGAGCTTCACGCCATGCTTCTGCTCGATGAACGGGAACAACTCGTCGATGAGGAAGCGCGCGTAGTTGTCGCCGAGACCGTCGTATTCGTAGCTGCGATTGAAGCGGTCGAGCGCGGCGTTCGTGGCCGCCGCCACCACGCGCCCGTGCATGACGAAGATGCCGACCAGCGCGGGGATTTCCTTCTTGTGAATCAAGTTGTCGAACACGACATCCGCGCGATAGCCGCCGCCGTCCTGCAAGACCATGAACGGCGCGGGCTTCGACTGGTCGAGTTGCTTGGGGATGTAGAGCGTGTAGCTGCGCGTGGTGCCGGGAAAGATTTTGCTGTTCGCGAACGTGCCGCGAATCCGCTCGCCCTTCGGCACGTCGTCCTGCGGTTTGGAATCCGGCCCGATGGGGTAAGGATTCTCGGCGGCGAAAGACGGCAGGGACACCGCCAGTGCGAGCACGAGCTGGGCAAGGAATGATTTCATGCGCGGGATTCTTCGCGAACGCGGAGGGATGTCAGTACAAAAAAAGCAGGCCGTGGCACTGCGGGCACGCCGGGGCCGTTGGAGTCCAGCCTTCAGGCTGTCCGGACGGGCGACTGACAAGCTGAAGCTTGAACTCCAACGCCCGCGCATTGCTCAACGCGCCGGATTGTGATTGGGTGGCCGGTATGAAAGCGCAACCGACCGTCCTCCAGAGAAAGATCCACCTCCAAGATTTCGATTCCGGCTACTGCGGCGGCCTGGACAAGGAGAAGACGAAATTGAAGACCGCCGAATACGGCCAGCGCATCGGCGAACTCCAGCAGTTGCTCTACGCCAACTCCCGCCACTCCGTGCTGCTCATCTTTCAAGGCATGGACGCCAGCGGCAAGGACGGCTCCGTGCGCCGCGTCCTGTCCAGCGTCAACCCCGCCGGCGTCGAGACCGCGAACTTCAAAGTCCCCTCCGACGAGGAACGCGCGCACGATTTTCTCTGGCGGCACCACAAGGCGTTGCCGCGCTACGGAAACATCGGCGTCCACAACCGCTCCCATTACGAGGCGGTGCTGGCCGAGCGGATATTGGAAATCGTCCCCCGTACGGTCTGGTCCCGTCGTTACGAACAGATCGTGGACTTCGAGAAAATTCTCGTGGCGAACCACGTCGTGCTGCTGAAGTTTTATCTGCACCTCGGCAAGCAGGAACAGGCCGAGCGCTTCCGCGAGCGCCTCGCCAACCCGGAGAAAAACTGGAAGTTTTCCCACGGCGATCTCCGCACCCGCCAGCGCTGGGACGATTACATCACCGCCTACGAGGACATGCTCAACGCGACCAGTCACCTGGCGGCCCGCTGGCATCTCGTCCCGGCGGATCGCAACTGGTACCGCGACTACATCATCGCGCAAACGACGGTTCAGGCGCTGGAAAGCCTGAAGATGAAATGGCCCGTGTCGAAGGAGGATTTGTCAAAAGTGAAATTCGTCTGAACCGAACCGCGCTGCAGTTCATTCGCCGGGCCGGCTCCCGGCCCGTCAGCCCGGCAGCATTCTCGGTCAGGAACTGTTGCAACGCCTTGATCGCGATCATGCGTTTCGGAGCGCACTGTTGCGGCCGCTCGATCGACACGCCCCGATGTTCCACTAGGTGTTTGCCGACGTGTTCGATCTGGATGCACCGCGTGTCGAATTTTCACACTTGCCTCTTCACGATACAGGAGCCGGAGAGAGAACCGGGACGGTCGGGTTTGTCGCCATGCGCGAACTGGCACTCGAACCGATGAATCGCCTCATCACCAGGCCCATCGAAGCCGATGCGCTCGCCCGGCACTTGTCCAACAAAGCGGGCAAGGCCTCATGGAGAATCCGGTGGTGACGGTGGAGTAGTAAACAGATTCGCGCGGAAGCTTCTCTCCTGATATGCGAAGAAATCAAAGTCCGCGTGCTTCGATGTGCCGGACATGTCCTGACACGCCATGCCGACGAAGGCACCGGTGAAATGGGCCTGGCCGGGGGCGAGGCATTCGTCGGAAAGAATGCTGGCGTCGAATTGTTGCGGCAGCCAGCGCCAGTCCGCGTCCACGCCATCGACGCGGTAGGCGAAATGCAGCCGCTCGTAATCCACTTCGACGCGCAGATGCACGGGCCGGCCAGTCGGAATGGCGATGGGCGGAGTGAAGGCGTCGGCCTGCATTGAGTCCGGGGCGCAGGACATCACGCGCAGGTGTTTGCCGACCGCCTCGTCGTGCGAGAGGTAGAGGTAGTGGAACTTGGTGCTGTTGTAGTAGCAGATCAGCCCGGCGAGTTGCTGGAAGTGCCCGGGCTCGAACTCGATGACCGTGGACGCGCTGAAGCAATGAGACTGTTGGCGCCGCGCGACCAGCGCCTGACGGTAAAGGCTGCCCAACGTCTCGCGACCGATGAGGCGCAAAAATCCCGGACGAGCCGTGAGGCTGAAAATCTCCTCTGGATACGGCGTGCG
>JANNGC010000024.1:0-3487 GCA_031380445.1 Pedosphaera sp. | reverse complement strand
GCCAGCAGTCGAGCGCGCTGACGGACGCGATTGGCTCGGAGCAATTTTCCAAACTGGGCGCAAGCGATGCGGGCGCGATTGTCGGACGCGTCACGGGCGTGTCGCTGGTCGGGGGCAAATACGCGGTGGTGCGCGGCCTCTCGGATCGCTACACGCGCACGCTGCTCAACGGCGTGGAAGTGCCGAGCGCCGATCCGTATCGCACCTCCCCGCAACTGGATTTGTTCCCGTCCTCGATGATTGATCGCATCTCGGTGAGCAAGACCTTCACGCCGGACCAGCCGGGCGGCAGCGGCGGCGGCACGATTGATATTTTCACGAAGCCGTTTCCCGAGAAGCCGTTCGTGAAGGCGTCGGTCGGCACGTCCTACAATCCTGATTCCAACCTGAAGAAAAACTTCCTCGCCGATCCCGGCACGCGCATGGGGATGTATGCGCTGCCGAAAGCGCCGGAGCCGCTCAGGCCGGAGCTGTTCGATCTCACGGCGCGCATCAACAAGCCGAACAATGCGGTCAGTCGCGAGACGCCGGAGCGCGCGGCCGGCCGTCGCGTGGAGGCCAACAACGTCTCGCGGCTGCTGCGCGAATTGGGCCCGACGGATTTCGCGGGCGTGGAGAAGGAGTCGCCGCTGAACACCAGCGTCAGCGCGTCGGCGGGCAAGACTTTCCAGCTCGGCGGCAACCCGCTCGGTGTGTTCGCCTCCATGAATTACAGCCGCACTTTCCGGCAGATTGAGGATTACGAAGTGGCCCGTTACTCGGGCCTCGTCACCCTGTCGAAGCGCGGCAAGGAGACGCGGAGCAACATCAACACGGACTACGGCGCGAACGTGAACCTCGGCTACGAGCTGACTGAGAACGCGGAGTTCGGCTTCAACTTCATGCTCGCGCACAGCGTGGATGAGGAGGCGCGGCACACGACGTTTGACGAGCTGTATGAGGGGCGCAACGGCGACACGCTGGAGAAGTGGCAGCTCCACTACACCGAGCGCGACATTCAGAACTACCAGATTCACGGCCATCACAAATTTCCGAATCTGCTCGAGTCGAAAATTGATTGGACGGTCGGAATTTCCCAGACCACGCAAGACGAGCCGAACCACCGGTTCATGAATTACTTCGTCGATCCGACCGGCACGCCGACGTTCGGCGACGGCGGGCTGGACGTGCCGCAAGACCCGTCGCGCTATTACCGCGAAGTGGACGAGAGCAGCGTGAACATGCGCGGTGACTGGACGTGGCCGCTGGCCTTCATGCCGGAGGACAGCAAGTTCAAGTTCGGTTTCTGGCGCAGCGAGACCGAGCGCAGTTTTAAGGAGCAGTATTTCGGCTACGAAGGTTCGTCAGGGTTCAATCCCGCCGAACCCAACTCGTATCTCAACCGGCTCGCCTACTTGAATTACTCCGCGGCGCACCTGGGCGGCATTCGCACGAACTACTCCTGGCAGCGCTACGTGAAGCTGGTCATTGGCCGCCCCTACGACGCCTCGCTCGATATTGACGCCGGCTATCCCATGCTCGATCTCGGCATCACCCGCTGGCTGCGGCTGCTGGGCGGCGTGCGTTTCGAGCGCACGGATTTGCGGATTCAGACGCGCGACGCGGGCGACTCGGAAATCAACCAGCTTGATGTGCTGCCGGCCGTGGGCATGGTGCTCACTCCGATCACGAACGTGAATCTGCGCCTGAGCTACACCGAGACGGTGGCGCGGCCCAGCTTCCGTGAGAAGGCGCCCATCTCGAATTACCTCCCCGACCTCGACTTGTTCGCGGACGGCAATCCGGCGCTCGGCATGTCCTCAATCAAGAGCTATGACGCGCGCCTCGAGTGGTTCCCCGCGCCGGGCGACGTGGTGAGCGCGGGCGTGTTCTACAAGAAAATCAAATCGCCCATCGAACTGGCCCGTATCGATCTGGTCGCGGGCAGCGGCGCGTCGGTCACTTGGAACAACCGCGAGGAAGGCGAGGTCATGGGCCTGGAACTGGAGGCGCGCAAGTCCATGGAGTTTCTCGCCGAACAGTTCAAGGGCCTGAGCCTGGGCGCGAACGTGGCGTTCATCGAGTCGAAGACGGAGTTCACCGACATTGAATTTCAGACCAAGAACAACGACGCATATCGCGGCGGCAAGTCGCGCCCGCTCTACGACCAGTCGCCCTACATCATGAACTTTGATCTGAGCTACGAGCACCCGCGTTCGGGCACGGCCTTCACGGTGGCGGCGAATCTGACCGGCGAGCGCATCTTGCTGACCACCTCGCAGGGGCCGGACATTTACGAGCACTCGCCGGTGTCGCTCGACGCGCTGCTCAGTCAGAAATTCGCGAAGCATTGGACGATGCGCTTTGGCGTGAAGAACATTCTGGATCCAGAATTTCGCCAGACCTTCGGGGAGAACTTCAACGATCCCATCCGCCAGACCTACCGGCGCGGGCGCACCTACAGCGTGAGCTTGTCGGCGGAGTTTTGACGGAGCGCGGACCGCCGAGTCCGCGTGTTTATGCCTCGTGGCGGATTAGACTTCTGCCCGCGTCCAAGCACGGCGAATTTTTGAATCCTAAAAGGATTCTGATAATCCAGCCCAGCGTTGCGTCGCCGAGACGCTACGCTGGGTTGGCGGTACGAAGAGTCATCAACCCTGAAAGGGTTGCATCAAAGAACAGCGAACGCGTGATGCACGGGAGGCGATGCAACCCTTTCAGGATTGGGAATTCTTTGGCGGACACACCCAGGGTAGCCTCGCAGACTCGGCAACCCTGGGCTGGAGAATGCAATCCCTTCAGGATTGGAAAACGCCGCACTTGAGATGTGGGTAATGATCAGGCGTGAACGCCGCACTCCGTTGCCGCTTCAGACGATTTAGAATTGGTCGCCGTTTTGGATGGAGATGATCGCGCGGACTCGGCGGTCCGCGCTCCGAAAATTTCCACACACTTCACGGACACCTCCCGCCGGTGAAGTCACCCTCTTGTTTCGGCGTCGCCATGAGTCTGCCAATCCTTCCCCGCAGACTGCCCCCGTATTCACAACCAAAAACTTATGAGCAAACAATCCTTCGTCCGCCGTCTCTGCACGGCGGCTTTGTGCGGAGCAGGACTTCTTGCCCCCGCCATCACCCAAGCCGCAGACATCCCTGTCTCCGGCTATCTCACTGGCACCAACAATTGGTGGCGCACCAACATCTACACGCTCAACGGCATGGTCTTCGTGCGGAGCAACGGTGTGTTGAACATCGAGGCCGGCACGGTGATCAAGGGCCACAACCTCGGCACGTTCAGCACGAACGTGGCGGCGCTCGTCGTCTGCCGCGGCGCGAAGATTTTCGCGGAAGGCACGCCGCAGAACCCGATCATCTTCACGGCCGACGTGGACGACACGACGTTCCCGGACGACCTGGACATCTATCAGCGCGGCCTCTGGGGCGGCCTGGTGCTGCTCGGGCGCACCACGATCAACGGCGCGCTCGACATCGCGGGCAACGCGGCCTCG
>JANNGC010000019.1:0-5931 GCA_031380445.1 Pedosphaera sp. | reverse complement strand
GGTCGGGGCGTGGTTGGAAACTGGTTTCGCGGCAACTTGTGGTTTGCCGAAAAAGCTGAAGAACGGTTTGCGCGCGGGCTGCGCGGCGGACTTCGGCTCCGCCTGTTTGGCCGGCGGCGTCGAACGCATGAACAGCCGCGTGTCGCGGAAAATGGGCAGGAACCCCAGTGCCAGCCCGACCGTGATCATCACGCACGCGCACGAAAACGCGTAGAGGTAATGGGCGAACCCGGTGCGCAATTTGTAGAAGGCGGAACCTTGCGTCGTGTTCAGCGTCCGCTTGCCGCGATTGAGCCAGTTCTGTTTCGCCGGATGGAAAATGACCCAGAGCTTGGTCAGCGCCGTGACCCAGTCCGCGATGACTTGCAGCGGAATGTAATAGGCCGAGAAACGACGGCCATGCCGCCACGAGATCGAAGCGTGCGCAATGCGCGAGGAAAATACCCACAACAGATACGCCGCCGCCATGTCCCACCGCCCCGTCACGCAGGTGAAAATCGCGACGCACGGACCGAACAAAATGGTCAGCATCGTAAGCCGCTGATCAATGAGGCAATACCAAGGGAACCAGCCGAGCGTTTTCGGTCCGAGCATCATCGCCCGCCAGCCGTGGCGCACGCTGTTGCCGGACCAGCGGCGCGTGTTCGCCATGGCGCGATGCACCGCCGAGCCGGAGATAACTTCGAAGGTCGTCACCATCACGTCCGGCACGTAGAGCATGCGATGGCCGTTCTTCGCCAGCCAGAACCAGGTGCTCTTGTCATCGCCACTGAGCATTTCAAAAGAACCCCAGAGCCAGTGATGAATGACATCGTGCTCGACCTGCGCGCGGAAGCTGGGGTCGGTCACCACGGACGCCCGGAAAACAGAAAAACGCCCCGTGAGGCAAAGCAGTTTGCCCGAAAGCGAGATCGAACACATGGACCGATGACGCAAACCAAAGCGCAGCGAAGTCCATTCCGCGATCCATGGATCGCCTTTCACCGTGCCATCTTCATTCGTCGTGATGGCGGAGACCGTGGGCTTGAGGCGGAAAATCGGCAGCACCTTCGCGAGCAAACCGGTCTGAAACATCGTGTCGCCGTCGAGAATGATGACCACGCCGTCTTCGCGCAGACCGAGCTTGGAGATTTCCTCCATGCCGAGGCCGAGCGCCAGGCGTTTGCCTTTGTCGCCGCGTCCGATGATGAGTTTCGGCGGCCATTGGGTCGGGTCGGCGGGGGTCAATTCCGCGCAGCACTCCGCGTGCAGGGCGCGGATGGTCGCGTCATCCTCGTCGCAACCGCCGATGCAAATCAGCGTGGGCGGTTTGACCAAACCTTGGACCGTGCTGAGTTCGCGGAAAATGGAACCGAAGACCGCGCGCGTGATCCAAGGTTTCTCGTGGTAAGTCGTGGCGAGCACGGTCACTTCCGGCACCGGCCCCATGTCGGCCACCGCGCGCTCAGCGTCACGGCGGAGGCGGGGAAATACCCAGTAGCGATACATGATGGCTCGCACGTTCTGGAGGAGGAACCAACTCCAGCGCCAGAAGGCAATGCCACCCACGGTGAGAAGAACTTCGAGGCGATGCGTGGCCCAGGTGTTCACGCCGCCCACGATGCGCAATAGCACGACCGCCACCGCAATGAGAGCGATGGTGACAACCAATTGGCGCTGCCATCCCGCCCCACGGCGGCATTGCAGCGCATCATCGGTCAATAAGGCCTTTCCTGCTGATTCAGGAACGGCGCTTTGTGCGTTTCCAAGCATTACTTCTGAAACTGTCTGATTAGGACCAACTGAGAAACTCGCTGCGAATTTTCACGAGCTTCGTGCGTAACCATCGGCTTCTTTCGGGCATTAGTTGAGCGTCACCTGTTTTTCCGGGAACTTTTTTCTCCCTCTCGGTGAACCAACCGTAACGATGTTTTAACGGCGGGCACCCAATGCGTGAATCTGGGTAAAGTGCGAACGAAAGCCTGCGCCTTAGTGCGAACCAGTCAACTACGCTATCTTGCGTAACCCAGAATTGAGGCAGCCAAGCCCCAAAAATGACGAGACACTCGACAGAAAAAGTGAACTGCCGTAACGGCAGGAACAAAGGAGACGCCGGCGTATCTCTCGGCCGGCGCAATCACAAAAACCTCAGTAGGCCCCGACATTCACGATGCCCTTGGTGATGGCAAACCGCACGAGTTCGGTAGCTTTATGCACTCCGAGCTTCTTCATGATGCGCTGGCGATGTTTCTCAACCGTACGAACACTGATTTGCAAGGTGTCCGCCGCCTCTTTGTTCGCCGCGCCTTCCACGATCAGGTGCAGCACCTGGCGTTCGCGCTCGGAAATACGCTTGGTCACGTTCTCCTGCGCCCGACCGCCGCGTTTCACGTAATCCTCGAAAAACATCTGCGCGACATCCGCCGAGAAGAACGTCTCGCCCTGATGGACGCGTTCGAGGGCGGAAACCAGTTCCGCCGCCGAGGCGCTCTTGCGAATGCAGCCCTTGGCCCCGGCCTGAATCATCTCGCCCACCGCGTCGTTTTCCTCGCGTCCGGCGAACATCAGCACCTTGGACTTGGGGCAGGTTTGTTTGAGCCGACGGGTGGTTTCGAGTCCGTCGAGGCCCGGCATGTTCACATCCATCAGAATGACATCGGGGAACAACTTCTTGGCCTTGGCCAGCGCGTCTTCGCCGCTCGTCGCCACGCCCACGACTTCAAACTGGGCATGGGCGCGCAAACAGGACCGAACGCCTTCCACGACGACCGGATGGTCATCCACCGGCAGCACTTTGATTTTCACTTTCTTCTGAATACTCATAGGGGTCGCTTCCTCACGGACAATTTCCCGGCCGCTGGCCCAACCGTCGGAGAAACCTCCCACGGCCCGGCGGCCTCTGTCTCCATTCCCATAGCAACGAACATGCCCAACCGCTTTTCCACGAATTGCGTGATTTTACGACAAGAGTAGCTGGCTAAAAATTACCGAGCGGGGATCCGACTGCCCAATTTTGGGCGTGACACTCATTGCGTAAGAAAACCTACGGCACGATACGTGGAAATGGAAAGGAGGATTTCGGAGAATCATCCACGCAGCGCAGACGGCCAGCCTGCCATCCGTTAGAGCGACAAGCGTCTCGGATTAGTTAACGGACAGGCGGGTGGAAAACTTGATTTTATCGAGAATAACATCTTAGAATAGGGATTATTTGCACCGTCACATCTCGCATGGAGCGTTGGAATGTACTGCCACCAACCGTTCGGATTAAGAAGGCGCACAGGTTGTTCACACCTGTTTAGCCCCCAAGTTAACCAAGCTGACGTAAGTCCATCGTGCGCGAACCACCCAATCAAATTCAGCGTGAGTTTAGTGGGTTTTACGCCCAAAAAAAAGAGTGTAAATACGCTAATTTCTATTACGCATCATTGCCCATTTCGCATTCCGCATGGAGTTCGTGTTTCCTCGGAGTTGCTCCCGGCTGAAACAGATTACGCTGTTGCACGCCTCGAACGGGAAATCGAACGCCCTGGCCAGTCCAGTTAACTGCCGCCGCGCCGCTGATTCCAACTGGACAGTCCCGACAGCACCAGCACCAGCGTCCCAAGAATCGTCCCGGCGATGCTCGTGGGAATCGCCGCCACGAAGCCGCCGAGCAGCGCCTTCAAAAATGCGCCGCGAAAGGAATCCCCGTTTCGTCGGCGCTGAATCAGGAACACGCCCGCCGTCACGATCACAAACGCCAGCGGCGAACTGATGATGGCCCCCATCCCGCCGGTCATGGCTTCCGGCGCGAAGAAGAACCAATCGACGGCCAGAATCAGCAACCCGCTCGCCGGATGCAGCCAGAACTTCTTGCGCGGCGTGACCGGCGGCTCGTCGTAGCGTTGCAGCCGCACGGGAATCTGCGGCGGCATCGCGCCCGGTTCTGGTTCCGAGTTCATGCCCGCACCCTACGCGAGACGGGGCACACTTGTGAATGGAGGATTTTGCGCCGCCGCGAAAATTGGAATTTGGAATTTGGCCTTTCCGCCGGACTTGGCATTCTCCCGCCATGATTCTGTCGCACGCGGAACTGGATACGCTTCTCCAGGTCAGGCATCGCTCACCCCACACCCTGCTCGGAATGCACCCGCTCGGCGACGGCTCGGGCGTCGTGGTGCGCGGGTTTTTCCCGGATGCGGCCAGCGTGGAAGTTCAGCCCGTGCATGAGCGGAACAAACCGCGCTTCAAACTCCAGCGCATCCACGAGTCCGGTGTTTTCGAGGGCGTGAGCAAGGAGGCGCAACACGTCTATGCCTACGATCTCGTGGTCACGGATCACGCGGGCAAGCCGTGGCGGATGCGCGACGCGTATTCGTTTCTCCCCACGCTCGGCGAGCAGGATTTGTATTTGTTCGGCAAAGGTGACGAGCGAAAAATCTTCGACAAACTCGGCGCGCAACTCCGCACCATTGATGGCGTCCCCGGCACCAGTTTCGCCGTCTGGGCGCCGAACGCGCAGCGCGTCAGCGTCGTCGGCGACTTTAACAACTGGGATGGGCGCGTGCATCCGATGCGCAGCCTCGGCGCCTCCGGCGTGTGGGAAATTTTCCTGCCCGGCGTGGGCGAAGGCGCGCTCTACAAATTTGAAATCCTCGACGCGCACGACAACGTCGTCGTAAAGACCGACCCGTTCGGCTTCCTCTTCGAGCTTCCGCCCAAGCAGGCCGCCGTCGTCTGGAACAACCAGAAACACCAGTGGCACGACGGCGTGTGGATGACCAAGCGCCGCAAGCACGACCCGCTGCGCCGCCCGATGAGCATCTACGAGGTGCATGTCGGCTCGTGGATGAAAAAGACCGCACACGAATCCTACAGCTACCGCGAACTCGCGCCGCGCCTCGTGGATTACGTCCGCAAGCTGGGCTTCACGCACGTCGAGTTCCTGCCCGTCGCCGAGCACGCGTACTACCCGTCGTGGGGCTACCAGGTCACCGGCTTCTACGCGCCGACCAGCCGCTTCGGCACGCCGGATGATTTTCAATTCCTCGTGGACGCGCTGCACGACGCGGAGATTGGCGTCATCGTGGACTGGGTGCCCGCGCACTTCCCGCGCGACGAATGGGCACTCGCGAAATTCGACGGCACCGCGCTCTTCGAGCACGAAGACCCGCGCCAAGGCTCACACCAGGACTGGGGCACGCTCATCTTCAATTTCGGCCGCCACGAGGTCAGCAACTTCCTCGTCGCCAACGCGCTCTTCTGGTGCGAGCGCTTCCACATCGACGGCCTGCGCGTCGATGCCGTGGCCTCGATGCTCTACCTCGATTACTCGCGCAAAGAAGGTGAGTGGGTTCCCAACCAATACGGCGGGCGTGAAAACATCGAAGCCGTCGAGTTCCTGAAAAAGTTCAACCACGTCGTCCACACCGAATGCCCCGGCGTCATCACCATCGCCGAGGAATCCACCGCCTGGCCGCAAGTCACGCGTCCGCCCTATCTCGGCGGGTTGGGCTTCACGCTCAAGTGGAACATGGGCTGGATGCACGACACGCTCGGCTACTTCGGGCGCGAGCCGGTGCATCGCAAGTATCATCAGAACGACCTCACGTTCGCGATGCTCTACCATCACAACGAGAATTTCCTCCTGCCGCTGTCCCACGACGAGGTCGTTCACGGCAAGGCGTCGCTGTTCGGCAAGATGCCCGGGGACGACTGGCTCAAGGCGGCCAACCTGCGCGCGCTGCTCGGCTACCAGTGGCTGTTCCCCGGCAAGAAGCTGCTCTTCATGGGCTGCGAGTTCGGCCAGCGTGCCGAGTGGAACGCGAATGCCGAGCTGGACTGGTGGCTGCTCGAAGCCAACCCGCAGCACGCCAGCGCGCAACGTTTCCTCGCCGACCTCAACCAGCTCTACCGCAGCCACCCCGCGCTGTGGGAGGCCGACTACGACCTCGAAGGCTTCCAGTGGGT
>JANNGC010000709.1:0-5163 GCA_031380445.1 Pedosphaera sp. | reverse complement strand
AACTGGACCTGCGCGAAAATCAAACCCGCCCGGTTCCCAAAATTTGAAACCATGACCACCCCATGTGTCCACCATGTCCCCGCACACCCGTCCACTATGTCTCCGGTCTTTACACCTCCGGGGTGAGGGGAAAGGCGTGTTCATTCGCGAGGCGGATTTATTTGGCCCACGCTCCACCCGTCATGGTGGATATACGCGGACTCGGCGGTCCGCGCTCCGTTCACCGCGTGGTTGTGCGGAGACGAAACGCCAGATACCCGCTCAAGACCTCGTGCAAAGGCTCCTTCGTGTTCACCAGCACGTAGTGGCACTGGTTCTTCTCGCAGCCTTCGCGCAGGCGTTGTTGGAACGCGGCCACTTCGTTTAGATAACTTTTCCGCAGCTCCGCCGGGCGCGTCAGGATTTTCGGGAGGTTCTCCAAGCCCTCGAACTCGACGAGGCCAGTGAAGGGAAACTCCAACTCGTACGGGTCCATGACGTGAAAGCACACGACCTCGTGGCCGCCGAAGCGCAGGTGCTGGATGCCTTCGAGCACCTTCGCCTCGTCGTCGAAGAAATCGCTGATGACGATGATGATGCCTTTGCGGCGAAGCTGGTTCGCCACATCGTGCAGCACAGGGGCGATGCCGGTCTGCTGCGTGGGCTGGAACGCGGCGAGCCGCCCCATGAGCCGGTGAATGGTCGAGCGATTGTCGCTGCGCGGCGAGTAGTCGCGCATGGACTGGTCGAAGATGCCGAGCGCGGCGGCGTCGCGCTGGTGCAGGATGAGGAAGGCGAGGCAGGCGGCGATTTGCCGGCCGTAATCGAACTTTGTCACCGCGCCCGAGCCGTATTTCATGGACTCGCTGCCATCGAGCAGAATGTTCGCGACGTAGTTGGTCTCCTGCTCGTATTGCTTGATGTAGTAACGGTCGGTGCGGCCGAGCACCTTCCAGTCGAGATGCCGCGTGTCGTCGCCGTGGGTGTATTCGCGGTGTTGCGCGAACTCGATGGCGAAGCCGCGATACGGCGACTTATGCTCGCCCGCCATGTAGCCCTCGACGATGTGCCGCGCCTGCAACCCCAGCGCCTCCGCGCGCGCGATGGTCTGCGGGTCGAGAAGTTGATCGAGGTGGGCTTGGTCCATAAATCAGTTTTGGATTTGTGACGCGCGAAATTTTGGCGCGTCATGCGTGGACGAGTGAACTGAACCGCCACGAACACGCTGCGTGGTCAGGGCTGAAAGCCCGCCATTCGTCAGCCCAGGTAAAAGCCCTGGTTCAACATCCCCCAAAATTCTCCCCAGCCCTGAAAGGGCTAAACAACTCCGGCTCAACACGCACCAATCAATCCCACACATATCGTTCATCGTGCTTCACTCCGTGCTTCTCGAACAACGCCCGCAACTCATCCTGAAACGAAACCGTTTTATGATGCTCCGGCTGCTTCTGAATGTACTGCCGCACCACCTCCGCCTTCGATTCGCTGACGGAGAACGCCGCATACCCGCCCTGCCAGTAGAAGTCGCGATACCAGTCGCCCTGCGTCTTGATCCATTTGGAACTCGCCTCCTTCACCTCACCGATGACGTGCGCCAGCGAATGATTCTTCGAGAGCGCAAACAGGATGTGAACATGATCCTTCACCGAGTTGGTCTGTAACGACGGCGATTTCAAATTCTCCAGCACACCAATCATGTAGGCGTGAAGTTTCTCCCGCTCCTCCTCGCGAATCAAAGGCCGCCGTTCCTTCGTGCTGAAGGTCAGGTGGACGAGAATTTTAGCGAGCGATTGGGACATGACTCAGAAACGTGTTCGGAATGCGAACCCGATGGTGATGACGTTTGCGGCGACGGACGCGCCATGCACCCAGGGCTGAAAGCCCGCCATTCGCCAGCCCAGGGCGCAGCCCTGGGTAACGGTCGAGTAAATCATCTCCAGCCCTGAAAGGGCGCAACCCGATTGACCAAACGCGGCCCGGAGTTCCGCCCTTTCAGGGCTGAACAAATTGCGGGCACGCGAACCCAGGGCTTTGCCCTGGGCTGACGAATGCCGGCCCTTCGGGCCTGAGCAGGAGCGCGCCTGCAACCCCAACGCCTCCGCGCGCGCGATGGTCTGCGGGTCGAGCAGTTGATCGAGGTGGGCTTGGTCCATGTCCAAGTGTTCAGCCCGCCTGCTTGGGCTTGGGCACGAACGACACGACCCGGTGGCCCGAGTCCTTCTGGCGTTTGCGGGCGTCGGCCAGGATGGCTTTGAGATTGAAGTCCCGCCGGGCAGCCTGGGCTTCACGCGCGCCGCGCACCTCTTCGACAATTTCATCTTTCCACATGGCGTCAGGTTCCCATCAGTTCTTCTGGCGTGCAAATCACCGGGCAGACCAGGCCGTGCTCGCGGCACACCTGCTCGATGGCCACCGCCATTTCCGCGTTGGCGATGTGCGCGCAGTTCCACGTCAGCAGGAAGTGCATCCCATGCACCGCCGCCACGGCGATGTGCGCCGCGTCGGTGACGGCCTTGGGCGGTAGCGCCAGCGTCTTGATGAAGGCTGCCGCCAGTTCATCCACGCCCTCGGTGAGGTCGAGGAGCGGAAAATCTTTGAGGACAGCCAGTCGTTCGCGCGTGGCCTCGGGATCACCGTCGGCGGCTTCATCCAACACGAACTGGGAGACAAAGATGTCGAAGTCGTCGCGTCGCGTGCGCCACCATTCCCGCGTGATCTGCTGATGCCCCGCGCGAATCAAGTCGCGACTCGGCCACGCGGCCAGATAGCTCGGCACAGTGGTTTCAAGATAGAGCTTCGGCTTCAACGCAAGCGTTGTAGCCAGCCTGCGCCGCCGACGCAAGGCAGGGGCTAGTGCGGGACTGTCTTGTCAACGCGGCGTTTTCTGTGGAGGCCGTCTATGAGCGACGACAACCCGCTTGCGGTTCCTCCGCCACTTGGCAGTATCAAACTCATGGCTGGCCTATTGTACGTTTGTCCTTCATGCAGCGGGGAAGCTTCGGTTCCCGACGAATACGTCGGCCAAACCGTGCAGTGTCCGCATTGTGACCAGCTTTTCGTGGCAACGCCGCCTGTCTCCGCGAGTGACCAACAAAACCCAGTTGTTAGCCATTTCGAATTACCTCCACTCCTCGCACAAAAACCTCCACCGATTGGAAATCCGGCTGAGTACGAAATACTTCCGCCAAGTCAGGACACGTTCGAGCGTGCAACGACACTGCGCCAAATGTTGATGAGTCTCGCAGCCGTCGTAGCACCAGGTGAACTATGGTTCTACGATGGAGTCACGAGTTCCGAACCATCCCAACTTTTGGTGACGCTTCCTCGTGCCGCGCTTGACGCGAAAATCGTTACGCGCGGTTCAGACGGTTCTGGCGAGTACATAGAAACTCAGACTCCTGGAATCTTTAGCGGTTCGAAGACGACATACCGGCTAGTTTGGTCGCCAAACCGAGAGGGATGGGCTTGTTGGCCGGGTGCGAACACCATGCACTACTTCATTCCGAAAACTGCAATTGAGAACCCACCATATTGCAGCGACGGCATGTTGGTTTCTTTGTGCAAGCGCGATTTCTACTCGGGGCAGTCACCTATGCATCGTAGCGTCGAGGCGAAGCGCTGTGCGCTTTGTATTGGGCAGCGCGGCAAGATGCTTGGGTACACCGAAACGAAGAAAGCGAAGGCGAAAGCAGTTCGAATCACACTTACGAAAACGCAAATTGAGTCAGGCGCAGGCAGGCGTTTGGTGCAACTCATCTCAACGCTGGCGGATGATCGGGTTTTGCAGTCCTCTGAACTCGAAGAGTTTCGCAAATCGCTTAACGCCCCTGACTTCCAAGAGTTGGCCGCAACACATTGGCTCAAAGAGAACCTCGATGAAATTCTCGCCGACGGCTACGTCACACGCGATGAGTATTACTCCATCACGTCTGCAATACTGCGGGTGCTTCCGCCAGCGATACGTTCTGATTGGGAAGCGAGAATGCGTAGCGGCGATCGACCTGCGACAGATAGGCAGGTCGATTACATTCGTTCGCTCGGCGGCAAAGTCACCGATGGCATGACAGTTAAAGAGGCAAGCAATGTGATTAGCACCTTGCTCAAAGAACGCGGCGAAGACTCAGACAACTTTTAATTCACGCCGCCAGCTTCTCGTCCTTCGGGATCGTTTCGAGGATGCGGCGGGTGATGTCGTCGCTGGTCACGCCTTCGCTTTGGGCGGCGAAATTGGCCACGATGCGATGGCGGAAGACGGGCGGCGCGACGGCGGCGATGTCGTCGCAGCTCACGTAGGTCTGGCCGCGCAGAATGGCGCGGGCCTTCGCGGCGAGGATGAGGTTCAGCCCGGCGCTCGGGCCGGCGCCCCACGTAAGCCATTTCTTGCAGAAGTCGAGCGCCTCGTCCGTCTTCGGACGCGTGCAGCGCACGAGGCGTTCGGCGTAGGCATAAACGTGATCGGCGACGGGCATGCGGCGGACGATTTGTTGCAGGTGCAGGATTTCATCCACGGAGAGCACGGCCTGCGGCTTCTGCATCGGCGCGCCGGTGGCCATTTTCATGATCTGCAATTCCTCCGCCGCCGTCGGGTAGTCCACATGAATCATGAACATGAAACGGTCGAGCTGCGCCTCGGGGAGCGGGTAGGTACCTTCCTGCTCAATGGGATTCTGTGTGGCGAGGACGAAGAACGGATCGGGCAGCGCGAAGTCATTTCCGCCCACGGTGACTTTGCGTTCCTGCATGGCTTCGAGCATCGCGGCCTGGGTCTTGGGCGGGGTGCGGTTGATTTCGTCGGCGAGAATCATGTTGGCGAAGATCGGTCCCTTGAGGAAACGGAACTCGCGCACGTTGGTTTGCGGGTCTTGGAAAATCACTTCCGTGCCGGTGATGTCGCTGGGCATGAGGTCGGGCGTGAACTGGATGCGCTTGAACGACATGTGCAGCGTCTGCGCGAGCGTGGAGACGAGCAGCGTCTTGGCGAGACCCGGCACGCCGACGAGCAGCGCGTGGCTGCGGGTGAAGATGGCGATGAGCGTCTGCTCCACGACTTCCTCCTGGCCGATGATGACCTTGCCCAGCTCGGACTTGATGCGCGCGGCGGATTCCTTGAGGCGGGCGACGGATTGCAACTCGTGGTCGCTGATGGGTGGCGATTGGCTCATGATTTTTTCCGGCCTTGGTGAT
>JANNGC010000898.1:0-1946 GCA_031380445.1 Pedosphaera sp. | reverse complement strand
GTGCCCGGGTAGTTCCAGTTCGCCATGTCCAGGTTGAAACTCTTGGCGACCTCGGAACCCCGCATATCCTTGCCGGTGCGCGTCCGCGCCGCGCTCTCCGCTCCAAAGTGCGTGGAAAAGGGCGCGGTCGCAGTCTGCCCGTGGCCCAGGCGCTCCGTCAGGCTGGTCATGGCGGCCTTGAAACTCCTCAGCGAATCTTGGCGGCCTTTGTCCGCGCCAATCGAGTCCACATTCACCCCAGAAATCCGATGCTCCCTGAGAAAAGGCACATGAGCCTTCAATTGCTCCGTGTCGAAGCTCTGCCAGTTCTGGTCCTTGAAGTAGTCGTAGATTTTCCGGAAGCGCTGCGCGCCAGCGGCCATCGCCGCGTTGTCGCCGGTGTGATAGACGTAAAACTCCTCCGTGGTCAGCAGTTTCTCAAACACGTTCTTATCCTGCTCGAGAATGTGCTCCACCAGCAGGTCCGCCTCCGCGACCAGCCGCCCGGTGGCCCCGGCGTAATCGCCGCCGAACCGCTTGTTGTCTTTGAAAATGGGCAGCAGTCCAGGGTAGCCGAAGAACTCGCGGAAGAAGCGCAGTTTGCGGATAGGCAGGCTGGTGAAGCTGTCGGCAAGACCGATTCTTTCTGCCGCTTCATCCACGATGTAATACTGGCTGCGAACCTTCAGCATCCGCTCCACTTCGCGGTGGTAATCTTCCCGTGTATTGAGCCTCCCGCTGCTCGCGGCTGCGGCGAGTTCCTTGTCGGGACTGCTGTCCGTCAGCGCGTATGCGAGCGAGTAACTGGCATCGCGCGGCGAGAGCATCTTCCGCCCGTGCGCGTCCGCCGCGCCTTCGCCAAACTCATTACGATACACGAAATCCGTCCGCAAAATGAGCGTCTGGATCACCTTATCAATGGACTTCTCGTTTCCGAGTTTCTGGAAGTAGGACTTTGCCAGCGCGACATACTCTGCCTTCTCCTGCGAAGTCGGAGCGCGCGCGATGATCTTGGTAAAGAGCTGATCCCCGCGTGTGCCAATGGCCTCATCGGTCGTGCTCGTCTTTACGCGCTCGCGCCGGAATCCGTCGCTCCATTCCGCCATGCACTTCGCGATGACCGCGCCGTAGGTGTCCCCGACCTGGCGGTGTTTCATGAGCGCGGCGCGAATGATGGCCTGTTCGGAATCTGCGGGCGGCTTGGGCTGGCTCTGCGGTGCCTTCGGCATGCGTTTGACCAAGTCTTCCATGTAGCCGCGCATGAAGGCGACGCGAAGCTGGATGGTCCGCTGGTTAATGCCGAAATGGAACCAGTCGCGCTCGCATTTCGTGATCAGGGTCTCGTCTTTCTCACCTTCCCGATTGTGCTTCCTGATGGTGGTCCAAATCTCGTTCAGTTCATCATTCCCCGGTTTTGCCGTGTCAAAGACAGGCTTCTTGAGCGGCTTCCCATCGGCTCCGGTGGTCGGCGCGGGTGGCGCGGGCTTCGTAGCGACAAATGCCGGCAGGAGACTCTCGTGCTTCTCTTTGAAGAGATCGCGCAGCGACGGTTCGATGTTCGAGTTGAGAAAAGCCTCACGCGCAGCGAGCGTCTTTTCATGCTCCCATTGCGGCCCCATGATTGCAGTCACGGCAGGTAGATAGTTTTTCCTTTTTGCGAGCGAGAGGACGTGCGCCGACGCCTCCTTGGCATTGGTGATCATCGTGAGGAGATGCCCGCCATCCAACGTCGTCGTGTCGTAATAGCGCACACCGCTGTGCGTCGGCAGCAGGAAGGGATTGGTGATATTCGCACGCACCCCGTTTCTGCCGTTGTCGCCGATGACCTGCCGCCGTTTGCCGTCAATGTCGCGCTGGCCTACGTAGTCCAGCAGCCGATTCATCTTCGCGTCAAAGATGAACTCACTGATCAACCACCGCCGGTCAGGCGTCGAGCCGGGCAGTCCCGCGGGCCGCGCCGGTCTGCG
>JANNGC010000848.1:0-3168 GCA_031380445.1 Pedosphaera sp. | reverse complement strand
AGCAGGCCGTCACGGAGCTGACGCGCAAGATGGACCGCAAGGACGACGCACGCGACGCGGAGGACAAGCAGTTCGAGGTCGTGGACAACACGGATTTGATCCGGCGCGACATCAACGATGTGGCCCCGACGGCGGCGGGTTATTTCCGCGCGGCCATTGACCGGATGCAGGAGGCGCGGGCGATTCTGAATCAGGGGCACGACACGCCGTGGAAGGTGCGCGAGGTGCCGGTGAAGCAACTGGACGCGAGCGCGAGCCTTGATCTGGCGCGGCGGGCGTTGCTGGAGCAACTCGCGAAGGCGGAGGCGGCCGAGCAGCAGCCGGAGAGCGTGCTGGCGAATCTGCGCGAGTTGCAGAAGCAGGTCACGGAGCTGATCAGGAAAGAGGAGGCGCTGAAGACGGAGACCGCGGCGTTAGAGAAAAAAGAGGCGTTGAAGGAGAAGGCTCCGGCGCAAGGCGAGATTCGCGACGCGACGCAGGAGGTTCAGCAGAAGGCGGCGAACGACGCGCCGGAAGCGGCAGCGTCCTTGAACGAGGCCGCGAACCAGATGGAGAAGGCGCAGAAGGAACTGGCCCGCAGCAAGAACGCGCCGGAAGCGCAGCAGGCGGCGGTGGAGGCATTGAAGAAAGCGGAGCAAGAACTCGGCGAGAAAATTTCCAAACTGGAAAAGGACGAGCAGCAACTGGCCGCGTTGGAAAAACTTTTGGAGAAGGTGGAGACGATCATCAAGGACGAGCAAGGCGTGCGGCTCGACACGGCGAAGAACGCGGTGAAGCCGGAGACGAAACCCGCGAGCGAGATTGCCAAGAAGCAACAGGCGACGAGCGAGAAAACCGCCGAGGCCCAGGCCGAGGCGCGCGAGCCGGTGCCGCAGGCGGCGCGACATCTCTCGTCCGCGCAGGGGCAGATGGCCGAGGCGAAGTTGAAGCTCGATCAGAACCAGTCGAAGGACGCGCAGCCCGCGCAGACCTTGGCGTTGAACGATCTGTTTGCCGCGAAGAAGGAGATCGAGTCGAAGATGAATGAGTTGCGCGCGGAACTTGGTCAGCCGGCGGACATGGAGAAAAGTTTGGCGGACGCGGCGGCGGCGTTGGAGAAGGCGGCAGAACAGGTCAACGACGCGATGGGCGAGATGGCGAACGCGCCCGCCGGGTTGCTGGACAATTTGCAGAAACAGCAGGCCGCCATCGCCAGCGCGCTCGGCGAGCACGCGAAGAGCGCGCCGTCGAAAGAAACTTCCGCCGCGCAGCAGGCCGCCGCGCAGGCCGCGAAAGATTTGGCGGACAACAATCTCGAAGCCGCCGTGGGCGCGATGCAGAAGGCCCAGCAAGGCATCGAAGGCGCGACGCCCGACGCGCCCAAGCCGCCGGGCGAAACGCCTTCGCTTCCGAAACTCGGCGAGCAACAGAAGGACGTGAAGCAACTCGCGGAACAATTGTTGTCCGCGCAAAGGGCGGTGAACGATCAAGGGATGCAGAAGGCGGCGCAGCAATTGGAGCAGGCCCTAAACGACGTGAGTCCCATCGCGGCGGGCGACGCCGGGCAGCTTCCCGCCGCCGCGCAGCAGGCCGTGCAACAGGCGCAGGCCGCGCTCACGCAAGCCGCCGCGCAGGCCGGTGCCAAGCAGAATCAGCCCGCGCAGAAAAATGCCAGCGACGCCGCCAAAGCCCTCGCGCAAGCGCAAGCCGCGCTCGCCCTCGCGCAGGCCGGTCTCAGTCCGCAGATGGCGCAGGGCGAGGGCCAACAGCCGGGCCAAGGTCAGCAGCCCGGTCAAGGCCAGAGTCCCGGCCAAAGCGAGGGCAAAGGCGGCGAGAAGCCCGGCCCCGGTCAAGGCCCGCCGCCTCCGCGCGGTTCGGGCAAGGACGGCAACTGGAGCGGCCCCGGCGGCGCAAACGGCGCGCGCCGCAGTGTCGCAGGCGATGGCACATTCATCGGCCTGCCCAAGCGCGACCGCGCGGCGATTCAGCAGTCGCAGGCGGAGAAGTATCCGCAGGAGTATGGGCCGCTGGTGGAGCAGTATTTGAAGAACCTTTCGGATCAGAGCGATGAGTAAATTCCAAACTCCAAACTCCAAACTTCAACCAAACTTCAACCTTCAACCCTCAAGCGCCATTCGCGCGGCCGGGCGCTGGTTGAAGTTTGGAGTTTGTATGTTTGCTGGAGTTTGGAGTTGGGAGTTTGGAGTTTTTTCCACCCACGCCGCCGATGCTCCCGCCTCCACCCGCGACCCCGTCCGCGTGGACGAAAAAACCGAGGCCGTGATCAAGGGCGCGTTGAAATGGCTTGCCTCGAAGCAGTCGCCGAACGGCGCGTGGGCCGGCACCGAGATGGAGCAGCAGCATCCCATCGCCATCACGGCGTATGCGCTCATGGCGTTTCAGGCGGCGGGGCAGTTGCCGAACGAAGGCGAATACGGCAAGCAGGTCGCGCTCGGCATGCAGTATCTCATTGATTCGATCTCGACCGACGGGCTGATGGGCAACAAGCAGAACGGGCAATACATGTATGGCCACGGCGTCGCGACCATCGCGCTGGCGGAATTGTACGGGCAGACCAAATCACCCACCGCGCGCGTGAAGCTCGACAAGATCGTGAAGACCATCGTGAGTTCGCAGAACAACGAGGGCGGCTGGCGCTACCGGCCCATCGCGTATCAGGCGGACCTGTCCGTGACGGTGCTGCAAGTCGTCGGACTGCGCGCGGCGAAGAACGCGGGGATTGATGTGCCGCAGGCGACCATTGACCGCGCGGTCGCCTACGTGAAGGCGTGCCAGCACGCGCCGAGCGGCGGCTTCTGCTATCAGCCGGGGCAGACGCCGGGCTTCGCGCGCACAGCGGCGGCGATTTACTCGCTGCAAGTCTGCGGGCGCTACGACGATCCGATGATTCAGCCCGCGATTGATTACCTGATGCGGAACTTCAAGGAGTCGCGCACGGAGTGGTTCACCTACGGAAATTTCTACGCCGCGCCTGCGATGTACATGCGCGGCGGCGAGACGTGGGAGAAATGGTACAAACTGATCAACGACGCGTTGGTGAAGAAAGCCACGGTGCGCGGCGACACGGCATTCTGGGATCCGAATGAGACGGGACTGGAAGGCGGTCGCAGCGTCGGGCCGATCTACACCACGAGCGTTTACACGATGATGCTCGCCATGCCGTACCAC
>JANNGC010000815.1:0-8129 GCA_031380445.1 Pedosphaera sp. | reverse complement strand
AAAAGCAACACTCCACATAATATGGTGAAAAGGATTAAAAACCCCTTGTCGGACTCTATTACCTATGAAGTTTTGATTATTTTGTTTAAATGTTTTATTACTTAACTTCAAACCAGCGCTTATGTTTGTCATATTTCATGTAGCCATTGAAAAGAAAGAGGAGGAAAGGAGAAAGAAGAAAGCGGAAGCCGGCCGCCCCTCCGCCTCTATATTTTTGCTTTCCGAATTTCAGCTTTTGCGCCCGGTTCAGTTTGGCCGCCGGCAAATTTCTCCTTCTCGGAAGATGCGCTTGTCACAGAACGGCACGCCGATACTCTTCGCTCATGTCAAAGTGTTTGACCTTCTTCGCGCGGGTCGGCTGTGTCTGTCTGGCGGGCGCGGCTTTGGCTCCGGCGCAAAACGTCCTGAATGGCAGCTTCGAGTTGGGCGCAAATCCTGGCAACAACACCACGCTCTTCGCCGTGGACAGCGCGAGCATCACCGGCTGGACCGTGCAGCAGGGCAGTCTGGATTATACCGAAGGGCGCTGGGTCGCCGCCGACGGACAGCGCTGTCTCGACATGACCGGCGTCTCGGGCGGCACTTTAATCCAAAGCATCAGCGGGTTCACAGTCGGGCAAAAATACCGCCTGTCCTTCCTGATGGCCGGCAATCCCGAGGGCGGGCCATCCACGAAAAGCCTGCGGGTGAGCATTGGAACGGCGCAGCGTGACTTCACGTTTGAAGGCGCGGGGCGTTCGGCAGGCAACATGGGTTGGAGCGGGCGTTATCTGGATTTCACGGCCACCAATGCCACGCTGACACTGGCGTTCACGGGTTTGAACGACAGCCTTTGGGGTGCGGCGCTCGACGCGGTGTCCGTTGGCGAGCCTCCGCTGGAACTTTCCATTCGCTTCTCGCAGGTGGAGGTGTGCTGGTCTTCAGTGTTGAATCAAATGTACCAGATTCAATATCGCTCCATGTTGACCACCAACTTTTGGGCGAACCTTGGCACGCCATTAACAGGACACGGCAGCAATCAGTGCTTTTTTGACTCGGTGCCTTTGGCGGAGGCTCGGCGTTTTTATCAAGTCATCCGGCTGCCGTGACCTAGGTGGCAGCCATTTTTTCCGGTGACCAGCTTGCGCTTGCCGCCCTGCCGCGCCGCCCTACACTGCGCCAATGCAAAAGTTCCTCGCCCTTTTTTGCGCGCTGCTCGCCAGCGCTGCGGTCGCGCGCGCGCAAGTGAATGTGGAAATTGTCCTCGATGACCAGCAGTTCCTGCGCGGCGAGCCGGTCACGGGCCGCGTGAAAATCAGCAACTTCTCCGGGCAGGCCTTGCGTGTCGGCGAAAACTCCGAGTGGCTGGCCTTGCTCGTCACGGGCACGGATGGCAAGGCGTTGCGCACGCTGGCGTCCATGCCGTCAGTCAAGCCGTTCACCATCGAGTCCGCGCAGTCGGTGGCGCTGCGCGTGGACCTGGCGCCGTATTATGATTTGCAGACGGCGGGGCGTTTCGCGGTCAGCGCGCGGATGAAGTTCGCGCAGTTGGAAAAGGAATTCACCACGGAGCCGGGCAAGTTCGACATCATCTCGGGCGTGAAAGTGTGGCAGACGGAAGTGGGTGTGCCGGGCCGCACGCCGCCGGTGGTGCGCAAGTTTGCGCTGCAACAGGCGGCGTTCTTCAAGGAGACGCGGCTCTACGCGCGCGTGACGGAGGCGAACGAGGCGGACATCGTGCGCGTGCTCGCGCTGGGCGCGCTGCCCTCGGCGGGCCGGCCGGAGGCGGCAGTGGACAACTCCAGCCAGATGCATGTGCTCTTCCAGGCCGGGCAGAAAAATTTCACCTACGCCATCATCACGCCGGAGGGCGATTTGATCATCCGGCAGACGTATGAAATTACCGGCTCGCGCCCGCGCCTGCGCGCGGAAGACGACGGGCGTATCGTAGTGTCGGGCGGGGCGAGGAAAATTTCTGTGAGCGATTTGCCGCCGCCTCCGCCGAAGCTGGAGACGAACGCGGTGGTGCAGGTGAAGTGAAGGAGCAGGGGAGGTAGTGGGGCAGCCGTCTCGGCTGTCGGTTCTGCAGGCGAGATGCCCACAGGACGAACGACAGACGGGACGGCTACTAGCCAAGACGCTCCACTACTCTCATTGCCTTCCCCGTTTCCGGCTGGCACGTTGCGCGCCGTGGAAAAACTGGAACAACTGCGCGCTCTCATTCGCTCGTTCGGCTCGTGTGTCGTGGCCTATTCGGGCGGCGTGGACTCGGTGTTTCTCGCGCGCGTGGCGCGGGATGTTCTTGGGGATCGTTCGCTGGCGGTGATTGCGGATTCGCCGAGCCTGCCGCGTCGTGAATTGCGCGAGGCACTGGAAGTGGCGGAGCAGTTCGGCATTCCCGTGCGCGTCGTGCAGACGGCGGAGTTCAACAACGAGGCGTATCTCGCGAACCCGAACAACCGTTGCTACTTCTGCAAGCACGAGCTGTTCACGGAACTGGAACCCATCGCGCGCGCGGAGAAATTTGCCGTCATCGCCTACGGCGAGAATGCCAGCGACGTGGGCGACCACCGGCCCGGTGCGAAGGCCGCGCAAGAATTTCAAGTGCGCGCCCCGCTGAAAGAAGTTGGACTCACTAAGGCGGACATCCGCGCGCTCTCCGCGCAACTCGGCCTGCCCACCGCTGATAAACCGCAGATGGCCTGCCTGAGTTCACGCATTCCCTACGGCGAGCGTGTGACGCCGGAGAAACTGCGGATGATCGAGGAGGCGGAGAACGTGTTGCGCGATGCCGGCTTTTACGACGTGCGCGTGCGGCATCACGAGATTGGTTGCGGGTTGCAAGTTGAAGGTTCCAAGTTGGCGGCGCGCGAACCTTCAACCTTCAACCTTCAACCTTCAACCACTCAGCACCTTGCTCGCATCGAACTCGGCGCAGCGGAAATCCCGCGACTGCTGGAGGAGAATCTGTTCACGAAGATCGCGGAGGAATTAAAGCGCCTCGGCTACGCGCATGTGACGCTCGACCTCGCGGGCTACCGGCGCGGCAGCATGAATGAAGTTCCGATTCGGATGGCGGCGATGCCCTCCACGTAGGACAGGCGTCCCGCCTGTCCCACCCACTTAAAAATAGTTTGTGGAGACCGGCGGGACGCCCGTCCTACTCGGAAGCCAGCAAAGCCTTCGCGTCCGCCGCTTCCTCCTCGGGGACTTGCACCAGAATGCCGCCCGACGTGAGCGTATAGCCTTCGAGCGCCAGAGAAGCATCCGCGTGCGCGACGAACACTTGGAACTCCGCCGCTTCGAGACGCGAACGAATCAAGTCGGCCTCGGCGGGATTGAAGGAGCAATGAATGGTGACGAGTGTCATGCGGCGAATCTCCATGATACCGCAGCCTTCGGCAATTCTGGCGGGCGATTAGTTGCAGGTTGAAAGTGGCAGGTTGCGCCGGATGCCCAGAAAACTTTCAACTTTCAACCCGCAACTTTCAACGCACCCCGCTCACGCCGCCACCGCGTCCGGCTGCTTCACATCCGCGAAGATGATCACTCCGGCGCCGGTCTGGAGCAAACTCGTGACGGTCACGTAGGCGCTCTGGCCGATGAGATGGTGCGCGTGGTTCACGACAATCATCGTGCCGTCGTTCAGGTAGCCCACGCCCTGTTGCTTGTCCTTGCCCTCGCGGGCGATGCGGATGTGCAGGACTTCGCCGGGAAGCATGACCATTTTCATCTTCGACGCGATCTCAGCGACGTTGACGCAGGGCACGCCTTGCAACTCGGCGACCTTGGCGAGATTGAAATCCGTGGTGAACAGTTTCCCGTTCAACGCTTTCGTCAAACGCACGAGCTTGCCGTCCACTTCCTTCTCTTCGGGAAATTCGTTCTCGTGAATCTTCACCTCCACGCCCAGCTCGTGCTGGATGCGGTTCAGCATGTCGAGGCCGCGGCGACCGCGCGCGCGGCGCGTGCCGTCTTGCGAGTCCGCGATGGCCTGCATCTCCTTGAGCACGAAGCGCGGGACCACGATGAGTCCCTCGACGAGTTTCGCTTCGATCAGTTCCACGATGCGGCCGTCAATGATCGTGCTGGTGTCGAAAACAATCTGGTTCTCCGGGCGGCTCTGCGACGCGAAGCGCACGTAGGGAATGATGAGCGAGAAATCCTCCTTGTTGCTGCGCATGGCGAGAATGATCCCGATGTAGCCGAAGGAGAGAAAGAGGCAGAGGCGGATGACCCAGCGCGTGTTGTCGCCGGTGGCGTTGAACAGGCCGGACGAATCGAGCAGCCACGCGATGAACGTGCCGAGCAGCAGCCCGAACGTGATCGAGGAAAACGCGCGCAGCGAAAAGCCCTTGAGCATTTCATCCAAGGCAATGAGCAGCGAACCGAGTCCGAAGCCGATGATGGTTCCGTAGAGGCCGTTGTAAATCAGCTCCGGGAGCTTCTGGCTTACGGCGTAGCCGGCCAGCGTGCAGAGGCTGAGAAAGAAAAGGCGGATGGCCCAGAGCGACGAAGGGGACTTCATTTGGAACCGCCCTTGCCCCCGAACCATGAAGACTCCGTGGCCGGCGGCTTCGGCTTATGCAGGATGCCGAAGCGCGCGAGATTGCTGCTCAAGATCGACAGGTTGCTGATCGTGGAAGAGAACTGCGCGCGCGTCTGCTCGTCCTTGAGCAGGCTGCCGGCGAGTCCCTTTCCAGCCTCGAGATCCGCCATCATGTTTTTCATCGACTCCGTGGCGTCGCGGAGATTTTTCATGGAATCGTTCAGTTCGACACGATTGGTGGCAATCGTATCCTCCACATCCATCGCCACTTTGTTCAGCTTCCTTGAGAATTCATGGAGGTTGGTCAGCGAGAGTGTGAGCACGGGACCGGCGTTCGAGACCAGGCCCGAGGCGTTGTTCAGCAACTGGACGGCGTGTGTGGGCACCTCCTGAAAATTTTGCAGCGTCTGCGAAAAGTTGGACAGCGTGCGCGTGTCGAAGACTTGCGTGTTCAGCCGCTCGATGGCGTTTTCCACGGTCGCGCCGAGCTTCTCGAACTGTTTGATCAAGCCGTTCGCGGACTGCGCGACTTCGTTGAGATTGAACGGCTCACTGCCTTCCACCGAATCACCGTTCTTGAACAGCGGCGTTTCCGGCGTGCCGGGCACGATGTTCACGAACTGATCCCCGAGCACGCCCTGCTGTTCGATCAAGAACTTGCTGTCCGTGTGCAGCGGGAATTCTTCGAGGATGGTCAGTTGCACCTGCACGCCGATCTTTTTCTGCTCCAGCTTGATGCGCTTCACGCTGCCGATCTTCACGCCGGAGAGATACACCTCCGCGCCTTCCTTCAGGCCGGCCACGGTGCGCGTGCTCATGTTCAGTTCGTAGCGCGGCTTGAAGAGGCTGACGCCGCGGCTGAAATTCAGCATCAAGGCCGCGACCAGCACGAGGCCCAGGAAGACGAACCAACCGACGCGGGCCGTGTATTTTTTATCGCTCATGGCGTGACTCCTTCTTTGGTTGAAATGCCGTTCACGAAATTGTGAACGATGGGATCGGCGGAGGAGAAAATCTCCTCCGGCGTTCCCTCCGCATAAATTTTTCCCTCGTGCAGCATCAGGATGCGCTGGCCGACGCGCCGCGCGCTCCGCATGTCGTGCGTCACGACGACGCTGGTGACGTTGAGCCGGTCGCGCACGCGGATGATCAATTGATCAATGCTGTCCGACACCACCGGATCCAGCCCCGTGGTCGGCTCGTCGTAGAGGACAATCTGCGGGCGATAGACGATGGCGCGCGCGAGTCCGACGCGCTTCCTCATGCCGCCGGAAAGCTCCGAAGGCTTTTTGTTTTCCGTGCCGGGCAGTTCCACCATGTCCAGCGCCTCGGAGACGCGGCGGTTCAGTTCCTCGGTCGTGAGACTTTTCTCGCGGCGCAACGGGAAGGCGATGTTCTCGGCCACGGTCATCGAGTCGAAGAGCGCGGCGCTCTGGAACAACATGCCGAACTTCGTCCGCACCAGAATGAGCCGCCGCTCGTTCAAGCCCTTGAGACTTTCGCCGTCAATCAGCACTTCGCCCGCATCCGGCTGCATCAGTCCGATGAGATGCTTGAGCAGGATGCTTTTGCCGCCGCCGCTGCGCCCGATGATGACCACGGATTCGCCCGACTCGATGCGGAGGTTCACGCCGTCGAGGACGGTCTGCGGGCCGAAACTTTTCCTGAGTGCGCGCGCTTCGATCATGACGTGGGCAGGACGCGATTGAGGAACAGGGTGAGGAAAAAATTGCTGATCAGGACGGTGATGGACGAATAGACCACGGCCTCGGTCGTCGCGCGGCCCACGCCCTCCGCGCCCTCGCCGCATTGCAAACCCTTGTAGCAGCTGATCACCGAAATGATCACGCCATAGACCACCGACTTGATCAGCCCGGTCGCCACATGCACGGCGGTCGTGTAGTGCAGCATGTGCTCCCTGAGGTAAGTGCCATCAATCTTGAAAAAATAGACGCCGAGCAGCCACGCCGCGCCGATGCCGAGCGTGATGGAAAACGCCGTGAGCAGCGGCAGCGCCAGCGTGGTCGCGATGACGCGCGGCAGCACGAGGTAATCCACCGGGTGCGTGGCCAGCGTGCGGAGCGCGTCAATTTGCTCGGTCACTTTCATGGTGCCGAGTTCCGCCGCCAGCGCCGCGCCGACGCGCCCCGAGACCATGAGCGCCGTGAGCACCGGCCCGAGTTCGCTGCACATCGAGACGCTGACCAGCGCCAGCGTGCCCGTGTCCATGCGGACCTTGTGAAACTGGAAATACGTTTGCGCGCACAAGACCATGCCGGTGAACGCGCCGGTGATGAAGACCACGGACTGCGACTTCACGCCGATGAAATAGAACTGATAGACGAGGTCGCGCATGTTGACGCGCCCGGTCATGGCGGCGCGGAGGATCTCGCGCGCCAGCAAAGCCAGCTCGCCCAATCCCCGCACCCAGTCGCGGAATCCGCCTATGCTCATCATCAACATGCGCGCGAACGAATAGCAACCGGGGCGCGGTTGCGCCAGAGCTTTGCCGCCGCCACCGGCGCGCCAGCCTTCAGCCGTGATTGTTTGTCCACATCTGACAAAGCGGAATTCCGGCGCGAAATGGATCACAAAGTTGAAAGAAGTTTCAGGTGACTGCTGGCTGAATGTTCGGAGCATACTCGCTTTCCTCCGTGGTCCGAATCATCCTCCGCCCATGAGAATTCTCATCGTGGAGGATGAGGCGCGGCTCGCCGACTCGATTGCGCGCGGGCTGCGCGAGGAAGGCTTTGTCGTCGAGGTGTCGCACGATGGCGAGGACGCGCTGCACCGGCTGCGCGCGGAGGCGTTCGATCTCGCCATCCTCGACGTGATGCTGCCCAAGCGCGACGGCTGGTCGGTGCTCGGCACGTTGCGTGCGGAGCGGCGGGCCATTCGCGTGCTCATGCTTACGGCGCGGCAATCGGTCGAGGACCGCGTGCGCGGGCTGGAGGCGGGCGCGGATGATTATCTCGTGAAGCCCTTCGCCTTCGCGGAACTGTTGGCGCGGGTGCGCGCGGTGTTGCGCCGTCCGGTCGCGGAGGAATCGCTGCACTTGCGTCACGGAGATTTGGAACTGGATTACCGCGCCCGCACGGTGACGCGCGCCGGGCAGGCGCTCGCGCTGTCGGCAAAGGAATTTGCCGTGCTCGCCTTCCTGCTGCGGCATCCCGGCGAAGTGATCAGCCGCACCCGGCTCGCGGAGGAAGTGTGGGATGAGAACTTCGATTCCTTCAGCAACGTGATCGATGTCACGCTCTCGCATCTGCGCGCGAAGGTGGACAAGGGTTTCGCCACGCCGCTCATTCACACCGTGCGCGGCGCGGGGTACGTGTTGAAGGCGGAAGGAAAGGAGGGCGCATGACGGTGGGTGGTGGTTTTTGTCGCGCGGCGACAAAACAAGCCCGCGTCCACCGGGCGACCCGACAACCCGGCCAGCGAGACGTGCCTGGCGGTTCCCTCGCGGCGCGACGGCTCGCCGCGCGAGCCGTTCCACCACTCCAACATGAAAACTTTTTCACCCGCGTTTCACTCGCCTTTCACCCGCACGCCGCGACGCTGAACTGATGAGCACCTTGCGCCAACGGTTGCTGACCACGCT
>JANNGC010000814.1:0-8319 GCA_031380445.1 Pedosphaera sp. | reverse complement strand
CGAAAATATTTTCCTTATGAATTCAGGACGGAGCATGAATTTATAAGGAAAATATTTTCGCGCCGGCCGCGCGTGAAAGGGCGAGAGACACGCGGACTCGGCGGTCCGCCTCCGGTTCACGGCTCCGTCCGCACGCGCAGGAAACGCTGCGCGCCCGTCGCATTCGTGCTCAACGAAAGCACGCCGTTCGTCGCCAGCAGATTCGTCGCGAGCGGAGTCCACGACGGAAGATTCGTGCTCGTCTCGACGCGGTAACGTGCGCCCGCCACCGCTGACCAGTTCATTTTGGCTACGCTGTTCGACACGGCAAAACTCGTGATGCGGGGCGGGACTGCGAACGGATTCGCGAAGCGCACGAAGACCGGCAGATGATCCGAGGCGTTCGTGGCGTCGCCGGGCAGGGCGGGGGAAATGTTGGGCGCGAGATCGGTGCGGAAGACTTGTCCATCCTTCACTTTGGTCAGCAGCAGCTCGCAGTGCAGCACGTAATCATAACGGCTGGCGAGGGGCAGCGACCGGATGTTGAAGGTCCGCGCGCTGCCCGTGAACGGATTCAGCGGCGTGAGCAGGCGCAGGCCGGTGGGCGCGCTGGTCAGCGTGGGCAGGGCCGTGCCGTCGTTGGGCGGATCGTTCACGTCCTCGTTGAAATCGCCGGTGAGCAGGTAGGGATGCAGCCCGTTGGTCAGTAAAAAACTGTTCGCGAAGAAATTCGAGATGGCGCGCGTTTCGGCTCCGCGTTTCAGCGTTTCGTCATTGCCCTGGCCGGATTTCAAATGCGTGGTGAAGACGTGCAACGGCTGCGGCCAGCCCGGCACGGCGATCTCCGCCTCAAACAGATCGCGGGTGAAGAACCCGCTGTAGCCGAAGCTGTTGAGCGAGACGCCGTCCAGCCGCTTCGTGGAGCGCGTGATGGGGAAGCGGCTGAGGATGACGCTGCGGATGAAGTTGTCGCTGCCCGAGTTGGTCACGAGAAAAAATCCCGGGCGGAACATGGCGACGAAATTCGTCATCTGCGACATGCCGTTGTTCGTGTTGGGAATTTCCTGAAAGGTGATGATGTCGGGATCGAGGAACTGCACCTGCCGCCCGATGGCCTGGACCTGCGGCGAGTTGGTGCTCCAGTCGGCGATGCTGTTGCCCTTGGTGTTGTAGCTGAGCAGCGCGCAGGCGGCGGGGCCGTTCGTGCTCGCGGTCACGGTGATGGTGAGCGCGGCGGGCGCGCTGGTCGTGGCCCCGGCGAGGTTGGTGACAGCGATGCGATAGTCGCCCTGCTGCGCAAGCGAAAGATTCGTGAGAGCGAGCGTGGTGTTCGTCGCGCCTGCAATTGGCGCATGGTTGAACAGCCATTGGAAACGCAGCGGCGCGGTGCCGGTTGCGGCGGCGGTGAAGGTGACGTTGGATCCGCGCGCCATCATCTGGCTTTGCGGCACCGTGCTGAGAAACGGCGCAACCGGCGAGGAACCGGAGAGGACATCGGCGAACGTGGTGCCGACGACAAGATCGTCGAGCGTAAGGTTGCCGATGCCCGTGGCCTGGCGCAGGCCCACGGCGACGACGGTGAAGGCGGCCGCCGCTTCGGCGGTGGTGATCGAGGGATCGTTTTCGGAGGAAGGATTCAACCAGAGCGTGGTGGCCGAGTTGGTGTTGGCGAAGCGCAGGACGACGGTGAACGGCGTGTGCAGCGCGAGGTCCGTCTGGTTCGTGACCGTGGGCGCGTTGTTGTCGCCAGAGGAGAGGCCGAGGCGAAACTGGCCGGGCGTCGCTCCCGTCGTGAGCGCGAAGACGCGGCCACGAAATCCGGTGGCGCTGGTGTTCTTGAACGAGGCGAACCATTCGCCGCTGGTGGCGGGCAGGGCGGTGAAGCGCGCGACGAACCGGGCGTGGAAAATATTAGTTGTCCCGCCCGGCAAGTACGGCTGCCCCGCGAGCAGGCGGTTCACATCTTCCGTTTCACTGGCCGTCAGAGCGACCGCGCCGTTCGTGGCCTCCACCTGTTGTGGCGTGCTGCCGCTGTGCAGCGTCCACGCGCCACCGCTCACGGCGGTCAACGGGCCGTTGGTGTAGTCGAATGTTTCCTGCAGCAGTACAGCCGCATGGACACGCGTGTACATGAGTACACAGACCATCAATGTGATGAATTTCACCGTTTAAAAAGCTGCGCGACGCACGGCACGCAGCGGGCGCACAGTCCCACACGGAAGCGCGGGAGTAAATGGATTGGTAAAAATCGTCCGCCTAGAAACGCGGCCAGTCCGCCGGGATGGCAGGATCGAGGGGTTCAATTGTTTCCGCCGGGAGGTTCGCGATGATTTTTTGGAGAGCCGTCGCGTGACGCTGGCGGGCGAGCAGGGCGGACACTCCGGGCTGCGCCCACACGGTCACGAAATCTTGGGCGGTAAGGTCTTCCGGTCGCAGCCCCGGCGAGGAAAGTTCCAGCATGATGAAATCCACGTCGTGACGTTGCAGCAGGCGGCCCCAGTCCGCGCCGCGCTTGGCGAAAAAGTCGCGGTTCATCTCGTAAGAGGATTCCGGGTAGGCGGCTTCATACCGGCCATCCATCGAGACTTTGACTTTCGGATACAGGCGCCAGCTCGCGTAGCTGCCCCAGTGAAACGGGACGGCCAGGTTTCCAGCCAGACCGGCACGCGCAAGAATGTCCGCCTCGCGCACGGGGAACTGCCCCACCGGGGCCAGCGGATGAAAGGATGCGCCGGAGAGCAGCGAGTTCATCACGACCAGAGCCGCGATCATATGAAGCGCAAACACCGTCCGCGCCGGACTGAGCGCTTGCGGCCACTTCACCCGCACCGCGTGCGCAAGGGCTGTGAACACCGAGGCAAAATATGGCCCGGCCAATGCCAGCACTGCCACGCCAAAAAAGGGCGCATGACGCCGGCTCTTCAACGCCAGGCACACGGTGATGAACACCATGCCGAGTCCGGCCCACGAACGGATCGTGGTGCGACGGCCCACGATCAGCGCGACGATGGTGAGCGCGAAAAGAATTCGGAAACCCAGAAAGGAATCCACGCCCCACCACGGCATCGGCTGCCATTCGGCGATGTCCGGACGTTTGTGAAACACCGCCGGCAGCACGTAGCCCCAATACTTGTAGCCGTACGGATTCACCAGGGTGGCCAGCGCGCACGCGGCGAAAGCGGGCAGCATCACGGTCATGCGCTTGCGTTCGAGCAGGGAGGCTGCGGCATAGACGCCGATGGTGCCGAGTCCGGCGACGAATCCGCCGTGAACATTCACCCACAGCACCATGACCGGCACGAGCGCGAACGCCGGCCAGCGTCGTCCGTCGCGAATCAGTTCCAGCAGCAGCAACGTCAGCCCGAACAGCGCGTAGGTGAAAGCGTGGCTCCGAATGACCGGCACGTAGCCCGGCAAAATGCAAAACGCGCACGGCAGCGCCAGGGCCAGCAGCACGGGCCAGGAAACTTTCGCGCGCGCGCCGATGGTGAACGCACATCCGAGCGCGGTGAACGCGAGAAACAACTTGAGCCACATCAGCCCGGTGGGACCAAACCACTTGAGCATGGTAAAGAAAATCAGGCCCGAGCCCCACTCGTGATCCACATACACCGGCAGCACCGGCGTGAAGGCGAAGACGTCCGCAGTCGGCAGATGGCCTTGGCTCCAGACGGCGGATCCGAGCGCGAGCTTGGCCCAGAGATCACCATCGGCCAGGTTGTGAAACAGCAGCACAACGGCAAACGTGAAGACGCCGAGCAGCAGGCTGCCGAAGAGAAAGAGCCGGGAGCGGTCAGTGGATTGGGGCGTCATGTCATCAGTTCACGGCGAACAACGCGCCGAGTCGTACGGGAATGGTGCGTGAGTGGCAAGGCTCGGCTCGCCATCGGTGGGATTGAATGCGGCGTTTCACCGATTACTGACCACTGATTACTGTTTCACTTCCCCACTTCCTCCAGCGCCTTCCGGCAATACCACTTCACCGCGTTGCTCATGGGCGGCTGCAACGTGTCGAGCTGTTCGCTGGTGAACCAGCCGATGTCGTGGTGCTCGGCGGCGGCGAGCGCGAGCGTGCCAGACTTGGGACGCGCGAAGTAAATCATCCCGATGTGTTCGTGGACATCGTTGATGCGGTGAATGTCGAGGAAGCGTGGCGCGATGAGCGCGCGGGTGCCTGGCTCAGTGGTCGGCGGGCGCTCGCCGAGCAACTCGACCTCGAAGCCGCTTTCCTCGAGGGCTTCGCGCAGTGCGGCCTGCTCGGGTTCCTCGTCGAGTTCAACGTGTCCGCCGAGCGGCAGCCACTTGTTCAGCTTGCGATGGTGGCAGAGGAGAATCTTGCGCTCGTGGATGACGAAGATCGCGACGGTGAAATCGATGGCGTAGTGAAGGTGCGGCATGAGTCAGGTTTCCAAGTCCGCAGACGAAACACCAAAGGAGTGGCGGACTTCAAACACCAAAAACGCCGCCGCCGATCGGAGCGCGGACAGCCATGTCCGCGCGATCACATGCCGTTCTGAATTCGCCGGGCCTGCTTTGATTCTGAACACGCGGACTCGGCGGTCCGCGCTCCGTCCCGGCTTTATTTCGACGCTTAATTGTTACGTGACACACCTTGGCTGCTGGCAAAAGATGCCGCCGTTGAAACCCGAACCAATTTTTCTGCGGTCGCAGGGCCGCGCACGAAATCATGGCTGAAAACAACGGACGCACGCACGTCATTGGCGTCGATCTCGGCGGCACGAAAATTCTCGCCGGCGTGTTCGACCTCAAGCTGCAATCCCTCGGCACGACCAAGTACACCACCAAACCACAGCGCGGGCCGGAGGCCGTCATCGAGCGCGTCGCCCGCTGCGTGCTCGACGCCATCGACGAGTGCGATCTCAGCGTCAAGCAGGTGCGCGGCGTGGGCATCGGCGCGCCGGGCGCGGTGGATCCCGAGCACGGCGAAGTGGTGTTCGCTCCGAACCTGCAATGGAAAGACGTGCCGCTGGTCAAGGAACTGGAGAAGCGTCTCGACCTGCCCGTGTTCCTGGAGAACGACTGCAAGGCCTGCATGTTGGGCGTGTATGAGCAGGAGTTGAAATCCAAGCCGCGTCATGTGCTCGGCGTTTTCATCGGCACGGGCATTGGAGGCGGACTCATCATTAACGGCGAGCTTTACGCGGGCAGCAGCCACACGGCGGGGGAGATCGGCCACATGGTCATCGATGTGAACGGGCCGAAGTGCGGTTGCGGCAACAAGGGCTGCTTTGAAGTGTTCGCCAGCCGGCTCGCCATCTTTCGCGCCATTCAGGCCGCAATCAAAGGCGGCGAGAAGAGCGTGCTGACCGACATGCTGGGCGATGACTTGAAGGATTTGCGCAGCGGTGACATTCGCAAGGCCATCCGCCGTGGCGACAAGGTGGTGGAGAAAATCGTCGAAGAGGCGGCGGAGTACACCGGCATCGCCATCGCGAACCTGGTCAACATTCTCAACCCTGAAGTGGTCGTGCTCGGCGGTGGTGTGATCGAGGCGCTCAGTGACGAAATGATGCCCGCCATCGTGAAGAGCGCGAAGTCGCATGTGCTCTCAGGAACTTTTCGGAACGTGGACATCATCGCCTCCAAGCTGGGCGACAACGCGGGCATCACCGGCGGTGCGGTGCTGGCGCGGGAGAAGACGCGTTGAGGCGGTAAGCCGGTGGTCGGTGCGTCGGTGGACGCCCGGACTGATTACGGTCGCACCGACTACCGACGCACCGGCTTACCGACTACTTCCACGGATTCTGCGCCAGCTCCACCACCGGGAACCGTCGCACCCGGCTCGTCTTCTTGCGCTGCACTTTCGAGGTCGCGTCGGAGAGGGCGATGAATTCCATCTGGCTGCGCGAGGGTTTCTCGCCCTTGGCCGGTTCGACGCGCACGTAGGAGCCATCCGGCTGCAGCAGCCACGCCTTCACATTGTCCGCGAGCAGGATGGGGAAGATCTCGTTGCAGATGCGCTTGCGCAGTGCCGGCTCCTCAATGGGGAAAGCAATCTCCAGACGGCGAAAAAAGTTTCGCTGCATCCAGTCCGCGCTCATGACGAAGATTTGCGACTGACCGCCATTTTCAAAATAGGCGATGCGGCTGTGTTCGAGGAAACGATCAATGACGCTGCGCACGCGGATGTTCTCGCTCACACCCTTCACGCCGGGACGCAGGCAGCAGATGCCGCGGATGATGAGGTCAATCTTCACGCCCGCCTGGGACGCACGATACAGCCCCTGGATGGTCTGCGGATCGACCAGCGAGTTCAGCTTGAGAATGATGCGCGCAGGCTGCTTCTTCTTCGCGAACTCCGTCTCGCGATCCATGAGGGCAATCATCCGCTCGTGCAGTTCAAACGGCGCGAGGAAAAATTTCCGCATCTCCTGAAACTGGCAGATGCCCGTGAGCAGGTTGAACAGGTTGGTGGCGTACTCGCCGAAATCGGGCCGGCAGGTGAAGAAGCTGAGGTCGGTGTAGAGCTTCGCCGTGGTGGGATTGTAATTGCCCGTGCTGATGTGGACGTAGCGGCGGATGCCTTCGCTCTCGTTGCGCACCACGAGTGACATCTTCCCGTGAATCTTATAGCCCACGAGTCCATACACCACATGCACGCCGGCTTCTTCAAGTTGCCGTGACCACTGGATATTGCTGGCCTCGTCGAAGCGGGCGCGCAACTCCACGACCGCCGTGACCTGCTTGCCGTTCTTCACCGCGTTCATCAGCGCGCCGATGATGCGCGGGTCGCCGCCGGTGCGGTAGAGCGTCTGCTTGATGGCGAGCACCTTCGGATCAACCGCCGCCAGTTCGAGAAACTCGACGACGCTGTTGAAGGAGTCGTACGGGTGATGCAGCAAAATGTCGCGCTCGGCGATGGCGGCGAACATGTCGCGCTGCCCTTTGAACGGCGCGGCCACGGGCGCGATGAACGGCGGGTCGCGCAACTCGGGCGAATGGTCGCCATGATAGATGGACATGAGCCGCGTGGGATTGAGCGGCCCGTCGATGAGATACACGTCCTCGTCCTCCAGCCGCAGCGTGCCGAGCAGCGCCCGGCGAATTTCCGGCGGGCAGTTGTGTTCCACTTCGAGGCGCACGGCGTCGCCCTTGCGGCGGTTGTGCAGTTCGTTCTCCACGGCCTTGAGCAGGTTCTCGATGTCCTCCTCATCAATGTAGAGTTCGCTGTTGCGCGTCACCCGGAAGTGGCAGTAGCCGAGAATCTTTGTCCCGGTGAAAAGGTCGCCGAGGAAGTGCCCGATGATCTCGCCCATGAACACAAAGTCCGCGCGCTCGTCCTGCCGTGGCAGGCGCACCAGGCGCGGCAGCACGCGCGGCACCTGCACCACGGCGAGGTGCTGGAGCACCTGCCCGTTTTGCGCCATCTCGAGTTGCACGACCATGTTCAGCGACTTGTTGAGCAGTTGCGGAAACGGATGCGCCGGATCAATGGCCAGCGGCGTGAGCACAGGGCGGACTTGCGCGAGGTAATATTCTTTCAGCCACGCGAGGTCCTGCGCGCTGAGTTCTTCCACGTCGAGGAACCGGATGCCGCCCTGGGCCAGTTCCGGCACGAGCTGCTCGCGCCAGCAGACGTATTGTTCGTCCACCAGCTCGTGGACGCGTTTTTGAATGGCCTGAAACCGTTCCGTGGCCGTCAGCCCGTCCACACTCTGGCCCACGAGGTCGCTTTCGATCTGCTGCTTGATGCCCGCGACGCGCACCTCGAAGAACTCGTCGAGATTGGAACTGAAGATGGAGAAAAACTTCACGCGCTCCAGCAGCGGCACGCGCGGATCGCGCGCCTCGGCGAGGACGCGGTGGTTGAACTCCAGCCAGCTCAGCTCGCGATTCAGGAAGTGCGCGGGGTTTGGTGAACTCATGCCCCTCGACTATCCCTGAAAGCCAGCGGGGAGGAAGGGATACCTCGTTACAATGCGGTGAAAAGAAAAAGCCCCGGTTCGCACCGGGGCTGGGTGATTGATTCGATGTTCGACTACTTCATCCGGTCGAAGGTCTTCTGCAAAATCTGCGACGCTTCCTGGCCTTTGAACTTCTCCTGCAAGGAGGTGACGATCTTCGCCTCGTTCGCGTTCTTGGTCGGCTTGTTGACCTGGTAGAAGATGCCGAACTTTCCAGGGAACGGCTCGCCCGCGATCTTGTAGGCCGCGATTTCGTCGGTCTTGTCGTGGTCTTCGGGAAGGAGATTGAACTGCCCGCCCTTGCGCGGCGTGGCCGCGTCGAACGCGCCGGGGAAGAACTCGATGCACTCGCTCAGACACTCGATGAAGCTGAACCACGTTCTCCAGATGATGGAAGCGGCGATGGATCACGACG
>JANNGC010000809.1:0-7861 GCA_031380445.1 Pedosphaera sp. | reverse complement strand
CAAACGCTGGCGCGCAGCATCCAACGCCTCCTCTTGCGCGGAGCGTTTGGAGAGCGGTCGCTTTGGCACCGCTTTTCCTCCTGTAGTCTGCGTCATGGCACCCGCCCTCCTGCCACCATGACCGCGCCTGTTCTCACGCACCGCGTGCCACGCGCTACGAATCCGATGGTTCGCCTGTTCCTCTCCGAGTATCTCGTGCTCGGCCTGACAGTTCTGCTGTTCATCGCCCTCGCTCCATTCACCCCGGGCCTCGCCACCAGCGCGAGCCTGCTCAACATCCTCGGCTACCTGCTCCCGCTGTTCATCGTCGCCATCGGCATGACGCTGGTGATGATCACGGGCGGCAATGATCTCTCGGTCACGTCCATCATCGCGCTCACGAGTGTGGTGGGCGCGAAGCTGATGAGTGAAAACACCGGTGCCTTCGCCACGCCGCTCGGCGTCGGCGTCATGCTCGCGCTGGGCGCGGGGCTGGGGGCGGTGAACGGCGCGCTGGTTACGCTACTGCGGCTGCCGGCCTTCATCGTCACGCTGGCCTCGATGATGTTTCTCAGCGGGTTCGCTGTCTGGCTTACGCAGTCGAAGAACATTTACGGATTACCAGCCTCGTTCCTCTCGCTGGGCCAACAGCTTCCCATCGCGCTCAGCATCACTGTGGTTCTGACTGTCTGCGTGCATCTGCTGCTGCGCTGCACGGTTTATGGGCGCTGGCTTTACGCGACCGGGCAGAACGCCACTGCCGCGCACATCTCCGGCGTGCCGGTGCGCGCGATGACCTGCGCAGTGTACGTCGCGTCTGGATTCTGCGCGGCGCTGGCGGCGGTGATGCTCACGGGGCGACTGGAAACCGGTTCGCCGGTGCTGGGCCGGGAAATTCTTTTGGACATTATCGGTGCGACGGTGGTGGGCGGCACGAGCCTGTTCGGCGGCAAGGGCAGGATCGCGTGGACATTCTTCGGCGTGCTGTTTCTCACCGTGCTCGACAACGCGCTGAACCTCCTGAGCCTGTCGCAGTTCTCGATCACCATGACCAAGGGCGCGGTGATTTTGTTCGCCGCCGTACTTGATGCCACGCGGCAACGCTTTGCCCGGCAGGCCACATGAACACACCGTCGCTCGAATTCATCGGCATTGAGAAGTCCTTCTTCGGCGTGAAAGTGCTCAAGGGCGTGAGTTTCACCGTCCCGGCGGGCGGCCTGGTCGGGCTGGTCGGCGAGAATGGCGCGGGCAAGTCCACGTTGATGAACATTCTCGGCGGCAACTTGCGCGCGGATGCGGGAGCGATGCGGTTCGAGGGTGCGGAGTTTGCGCCGCAGAATCCGCAGGATGCGGCGCGCCGCGGGATCGCGTTCATTCACCAGGAGCTGAACCTGTTTCCGAACCTCAGCATCGCGGAGAATCTGTTCCTCGCCAGATTTCCACTGACGAAACTTTGTCGCATATGCAACAAAGTTTTGCATGGGCCGGTCATTGCGCGAAAGGAGCTGAACCGGGCGGCGGAACAATTACTGGCCGAAGTGGGGCTGGTAATGGTCCCAGATACGCCGGTCGAACGGCTTTCACTGGGGGAGCGGCAACTCGTCGAGGTCGCCAAGGCGCTGAGCATCGACGCGCGGCTCATCATTTTCGATGAGCCGACGACTTCGTTGAGCGTGCGTGAGACGGAGCGCCTCTTTGCGCTCATCGCCCGGTTGCGCGCGCGCGGTATCGCGATGATTTACATCTCGCACACGCTGGCCGACGTGTTCCGGCTCTGTGATGAAGTCGTGGTGTTGCGTGATGGCGAAGTCGTGGGCGTGGACGCGGCGAATAGTTTTACGAACGAGAAACTGGTCTCGCTGATGGTGGGGCGGACGATGACGCAGCTTTTCCCGGAGCGCCGAGCATCGCTCGGCCCGAGTGGTGATAAGGAGCTTCAGGCCGAGCAATGCTCGGCGCTCCGGTGCGACTCGGAGGCCGTTCTGGAAGTGCGCGGACTTTCGCAGCCGGGTGTGGTGGAGAACATTTCGTTCACCCTGCATCGCAGCGAAGTGCTCGGGCTGTCCGGTCTGATGGGCGCGGGGCGTTCGGAACTGGCGCGCATTCTTTTCGGACTCGATCCACGGGCGGTGGGGGAAGTGCGGTTGGATGGCGAACTGTTGCCGCGTCTCGCGCCGCGGGAACTCATCGAGCGCGGTGTCGCCTTCCTCACCGAAAACCGTCGGGCCGAAGGATTGTGCATGGACGCGTCCGTCGCGGACAATTTTGTGCTCGCGACCTTGCCGGTCCACGCGAGCACACCCTTGCGCTGGCTGTCGCGGGAGTCATTGCGCGCCGCTGTGACGCGCATCCGTGAGGTGGTGAAGCTCGATGCGAAGGCGCGGGACACGCAGGCCGTGCGCACCTTGAGCGGCGGCAACCAGCAGAAGGTCGTGCTGGGGAAGTGGCTCCTGCGAAAACCAAAAATTCTCATCCTCGACGAACCGACACGCGGCATTGACGTGGGCGCAAAGTTTGAAATCTACCGGCTCATCCACGAACTCGCGGACGGCGGCGCGGGCGTGCTGGTCATTTCGTCGGAGATGGAGGAACTGATCGGCTTGTGCGATCGCATTCTCGTCATGCGCGGCGGAAGGCTGGTGGATGAAATCCCGCGCGCGGAGTTTGATCGTGAACGCATTTTGCGCGCGGCGCTGGGAACCGCAGTGGAGGCGGCGCGATGAACCGGCTTGCCCAACGCTTGCTCGACTTCGCACCGCTGCTGCTCTTCGGCGTGGTGCTGGTGATCTTCGGATCGCAATCCGCAAAATTTCTGGAGCCGCGCAATCTCGTGAACATCGTGGTGCAGGCGTCTTCGACGGGCATCGTGGCGGTGGGGATGACGTTCGTGCTGCTGACGGCAGGCGTGGATTTGTCGGTGGGCGCGATCATGTTTGTCGCGGCGGCGGTCGCGGGAAAAATTGCGCTCGGGGGACTGCCGTTGTCGTTGGCGTTGCTGGCCATGCTCGCGGTGGGACTGATCTTCGGCGCGGTCAATGCACTCTTCATCACGCGCGTGCGCGTCGCGGCCTTCATCGTCACGCTGGCCATGCTGTTCATCGGGCGCGGGCTGGGGCTGCGCATCACCGAGACGCGGGCGATGAATCTGCCGGACAGTTTTTTCCAGCTTGGCTCGGCGCGCTTTCTCAGCGTGCCGCTGCCGGCGTGGCTGTTCGCGGCCACGCTCGTCCTCGCGCACCTCGTGCTCACGCGCACGCCGTTTGGGCGTCAGGTCTTTGCCGTAGGGCACGATGTGGAGATGGCAAAGAAGGCGGGCGTCCGGACGGGGACAATTCTCACCGTCGTCTATCTCATCAGCGGCCTGTGCGCGGCCGTGGCCGCGATGGTCACGCTTGGTCAGCTTGGCGCGGTGTCGCCGAAGTTTGGTGAGGGCAAGGAATTTGCGGCCATTGCGGCGGCGGTGCTGGGCGGCACCAGCCTGTTTGGCGGACGCGGCAGCGTGCTGCCCGGCACATTGCTCGGCGTGTTGTTGATCCAGACGATTGAGAACGGCCTCGTGATCGTGAATGCCAATCCCTACCTCTACCCGATGATCACAGGCGCGGTGATTTTCGTGGCCGTGCTGCTGGAGAGTTTGCGGAACCGGACGCGCTAACTCGTAGGACGGGTTTCCAGCCTGGTTCAACCATCCAGAAAGAGTCAGTTGGACAGGCGGGACGTCTGTCCTACGGAATCAGCCGCTGGAACTTAATCCGTCGCACGTAGCCGTAGTTGCTTTCGGTGATGATCATGTTGCCGAGCGGATCGGTGTTGGCACACCGCACGCGCGAGACCTTGGGCGTCGTGGGATTCGCATAGAACCACTGGCCGTCGCCCACTCGCTTGTGGTTGGCGTCGCTGCCGTTCATCCAGAGATGAATGAGGCCCGCTTGATCCACGTACCAGATGCGGTTGCCGGGCGAGTGTTCGCCGATGAAGTAGCCGCCGTTTGGGAGGAACCACACCGAGCGCGGAAAGCTCAGTCCGGTCAGCAGCGCGGAGCCGCCGTCGCCGCCGCCGGGAAAATTTGTTTGAAAGCCGTTGCCAGCAATCGGCGTGAGCACGCCGTTGCCGCCGTTCGGCGTGAAGCGATAGACCCGGTGGGCGTTGCGGTCGCTGATGTAAAGATCGCCGGTGCTCTCGTCGCCGAGGATGTTGCCCATGTCGCCGAAGCCCGAGCGCACCACGCTCACGCCGCCGGTCGGCGTCCACATGTTCAGGTTCGTGACCTCGGTGGGGCCGGAGCCGAAGTAGATCAACGACTCGTCGCTCCGGACCCAGAAGGCGCGGCCATCGCCCATCGGCGCGGTGGTGAAGAAGGTGGTCATCCAGCCGTTCGTGTCCACCTTGCGCGCTTTGCCGTTCGCGGTGTCGAGGATGTAGAAGGTGCCGTCGGCGCCCATCCAGCCGCTGTTCGGATTGTTCAGGTGCAAGTTCGTCGCCCAGCCCGAGTCGCCGTTCGTTCCCGCCGTGTGCGTGCCGGCGAAAGTGAAGAGCCGGCCCTCCGGCGTGACTTTCAAAATGGCGGAACTGCGCTGATCCACGATCAGCACGTTGCCCTGCGCGTCGCCGAAGGCAATGTGCGGACGCGAGAGACTGACGTTCGTGGCCCATGCGCCCTCGAAGCTCGGCGACCAGTGGCTCACGTCGGTCTGGGACGCGCCGCTGCCCGCGACCGTTTCGAGCAGGCCGTAGGAGTTGAGCAAGTTCGTGTAGTGCGAGGGCGCGTTGGTGGAAATGTCCACGGAGACGAGGCGCACAAACGTGTTGCTCGCCCCGAGCGGCACGGTGGCCGCGCCGGTGGAGTTCGTGGTGAAGTAACTGCGCCCAATCGTCCACGCGCCGGTCGTGATCCCGGTCAGGGCAGGGGAGGTCTCCACGGTCACCACGCCAGCGGGGAAAGCATTCGTCCACGTCAACTGCCCGCCCAGTTCCGCGCGCTGAATGCTGATGTCAGCAGCGATGACCGCCGGCAGCAAGGCGAGGAAAACGCCGCAGCGTGTGACCGCGCGCCTGGCGGAAGTCATGGTCGTTCGGCGAACTTGGGTTTGCATGGATGAAAATTTTTACCATACGGCGGCACGTTCAGACAGTGGCAAGTTCATGATCACAGTTTTTCAACGGCGGCTTTCCCTGCGCGCGGCGGTCTCGTAACGTCCGCGCACTTTGTCAGCCGCACTTTATAATCTGCTGCCTCCCGAGGGCGGCGTGAACAGCGACACGTTGCTCGGCGGGTTCCTCGCCTACGTCGAGGCGCGCAAGCTCCAGCTCTACCCGGCGCAGGAGACGGCCATTCTTGAACTGTTCGAGAATCGAAATGTCATCCTCAACACCCCGACCGGCTCGGGCAAATCGCTCGTCGCTTCGGCGCTGCACTTCCAGTCGCTCGCGGAAGGACGGCGCTCCATTTACACCTGCCCGATCAAGGCGCTGGTGAATGAAAAGTGGATGGCGCTGTGCCGTGAGTTCGGGCCGGACAACGTCGGGCTGAGCACCGGCGATGCGACGGTGAATCGGGATGCACCCATCCTCTGCTGCACGGCGGAAATTCTCGCGAACATGGCGCTCCGCGACGGCGCGGACGCCGACGTGGACGACGTGGTGATGGACGAGTTTCATTACTACTCGGATCGCGAGCGCGGCGGCGCGTGGCAGGTGCCGTTGCTCACGCTGACGAAGACGCGCTTCCTCCTGATGTCTGCGACGCTCGGGGAAATTGCTTTCTTTGAAGAGGCGCTGACGAAATTGAACGGTCTGAAGACCACCACGGTTTCTTCCACCGAACGACCGGTGCCGCTGGAGCATCGCTACTCCGATCTCCCGCTGGCCACGACGCTCGAAACGCTGGTCGCGGAGAAAAAAATTCCCGTCTATGTCGTCCACTTCACCCAGCTCGAAGCGGCGCAGAGCGCGCAGGATTTCACGAGCATCAATGTTTGCACCAAGGAGGAGAAGGCGGCCATCGCGCAGGCCATCGAGGGCTTCAAGTTCAGCAGTCCCTACGGCCCGGAGATTAAACGCTGGCTGCGCCACGGCATCGGCGTGCATCACGCGGGCTTGCTGCCGAAGTATCGCGTGCTCATCGAGCAGCTTGCGCAACGGGGTTTGCTGAAAGTGATTTGCGGCACGGACACGCTCGGCGTGGGCATCAACGTGCCGATTCGCACGGTGCTGTTCACGAAGCTCTGCAAGTTCGACGGGCAGAAAACGGGCATCCTCACCGCCCGGGACTTTCATCAAATCGGCGGACGCGCGGGCCGCAAAGGTTTCGATGACGTCGGTTGGGTCGTCGCGCAAGCCCCCGAGCATGTGGTGGAGAATCTGAAGCTCGAAGAGAAGTCCAAGCGCGACGGGAAGAAGACCGTGAAGCGTCAGCCGCCCGAGAAAAATTTCGTCAACTGGGACAAGCAGACCTTCGCGCGACTCATCGCGGCCGCGCCGGAACGGTTGCAGTCCCGCTTCGCCGTCTCGCACGGCATGTTGCTAAACGTCCTGAGCCGCGACGGCGATGGTTGTCGCGCCATGCAGCGGCTCATTGCCGATTCACACGAATCGCCGAAGCAGAAGCAGGCGCACCGGACGCGCGCGTGGCAGTTGTTCCGCGCGCTGGTGGAAAGGCGAATTGTCGAGATCTCGAAGCCAGGAGAAGAAGGTCGCAAACTCCGCATCAACATCGATCTGCCCGAGAACTTCTCGATGGATCAGACGTTGTCGCTCTACCTGCTGGAAACGATTCCGCTGATCAACCCGGAGTCGCCCGACTACGCGCTTGATGTGCTCACGCTCGTCGAGTCCATTCTCGAAGACCCGGATTTCATGCTCCGCAAACAGCTCGACCGCGTGAAGGACCAGAAGATGGCCGAGATGAAAGCCGAGGGCGTCGAATATCAGGAGCGCATGGACGAGTTGGAGAAGTGCGAGTATCCAAAACCTTGCCGCGAGTTCGTCTATTCCACCTTCAACGAGTTTGCCGCCAAGCATCCGTGGGTCGGGCAGGAAAACATCCGTCCGAAATCAATCGTGCGCGAGATGTTCGAGCAGTTCCGGTCGTTCGGGGATTACATCAAGGACTACGAGTTGCAGCGGGCGGAGGGAGTTCTCCTGCGCCACATCAACAACACGTTCAAGGTGCTGACCAAGACCGTGCCCGATGCCGCGAAGAACGACACGCTGCGCGACATGGAAGAGTATCTGCGCGTGATGATTCGCCAGACGGATTCGAGTCTCCTGGAAGAATGGGAGCGGATGCGCGATCCGAATTACGTCCCGCGCGCCGAGCAGAAGGAGGTGCGCCCGCCCGGCGCGGAAGAAGCCGCGCGCGATGTCACGCGCGACGTGAAGGCGTTCACGGCGGCGATTCGCACACGCGTGTTCAACTTCCTCCGCGCGGTGGTGAACGACGATCTCGAAGCCGCGCTGGCGAATCTGAGTTCACCGGACAAACCGGACGGCACGCCGTGGACCGCGAGCGAACTGGGTCAGCAATTCAAACTCTACTACGGCGGCCACGAATACCTCCGCCTCGATCCTGAAGCCCGCAACGTGCGGCACACCTACGTGGTGCCCTCCGAGGACAGGCAATCGTGGAAGGTCGAGCAAGTGCTCGTCGATCCCGAGGCGCACAATGACTGGGTGGCGGTGTTCGAGGTGGATCTGGCTGCGTCACGCGCGGCGGAGGAACCCGTGATCCGGTTGCACGCCATCCGTGCTGTCGCCGCAGCGTCGTAGGGCCGGCTTGCGGCTTGGTTCAACTGCTGATCGTGAAAGGCTCCTCGCGCAGATTGCCTTTCGTCATCCGCCCGCCCGCCATCAGCAGCACGTCGTCGCACAGCTCGCGCACTTC
>JANNGC010000768.1:0-5000 GCA_031380445.1 Pedosphaera sp. | reverse complement strand
GCAACGCGGTGGCGACCATTCTGGATGACGAGACGCCGCTGTTTGTCAGTCCGGCCGGGCAGTTGAACGTCTTGACGTACACGAACACTCTCTTCGGTTCCGGCAGTGTCGGGACCATATTTCTTGGCGAGGGATTGGCGGCGGTGGTTACGGAGAACGAGACCTTTGAATCGTTCCTCGGGTATGTCTCGCCGATCAACGACCGGAGCGCGAAAGGCGCGGTGGTCACGGTCACGCGCACGGCCCCGGCGTCCGGGCGCGTGCTGGTGGATTACTACACGACCAACACCTTTACCTTCATCACCAACATCTTTGGCACCAACTTTGTCTTCACCAACTACCTGGCCCAGCCGGGCTTTGATTACCAGCCCGTCTCCGGCACGCTGGTTTTCGATGACTACCAGATGATGGCCAATATCGTGGTGCCGGTGAACAACACCTTCACGACCACGACGCCGACGAATCTGGCCCCGTTCCCGCGCCTCTTTGACGTGGTGCTCGCCAATCCCCGCCCCGACCCTTCAGAAGACCCCTCGGTGATTGTGCCCACGATTGGCGTGTCACGCGGTTCGGTCGAAATTCTTAAGATTAACAATTTTCCCGGGGCCAGCATTGAGCGGAGAACATACCGGGCGGACGAATACAATAGCTTCAGCCAGGGATCCACCAACGTCGTCCTGCCGGCGAACTCCAGCTTCGTGGACATTGACATTATTCTGCCGCAAGGCGGCGGTGGTAATTCCGCTGTGAATATTCAGGTGAATGCCTACGGTTACTTTCTTCTGGCCGGCTCTGATTACGCCGATCCGTTCCGGCTCGATTTGGACAACACCCTCTTCACGGATGGGGCTGCGGACATTATCAATTTCCCAGATTATGCTCCTCTCACCGACCGTCCGGGAGCAGGTTTTGCCGGCCATGTCACGAATGTGCGGAATCCCAATCCAGTCAGTGGCACCATCGCGACCATTCCGTTTCCGACTGCGGGCACCACGCGCCGCACCGTCCGCATCGTGATCACCAACGACAGCGTGGTGGAATTCAACGAGGACATTGGAATCTTCCTCACCCTCATCGCTGGCAATCAGATCACGCGGATTGGCAATGGCTTTGCCAACGCGACCATCCTGTTTGACGACCAGCCGGCGGGCGCGGCGGATCGCGAGTGGAACCCGGAGGGCGTGCTCTACACTTTGCCCCGCTTCAATGACACGCCGGGGGCGAACAACTCCGTCTCCGCCGTGGTGGTGCAGCCGGATAACCGGACAATCATTGCCGGCGACTTCGACAGCTACAACAGCGTGTCCAGAAGCTATCTGGCCCGGCTGAGAACCGACGGTGTGCTGGACACGACCTTCAATCCGGGTACGGGCGCCGACGCGCCCATCACTTCCTTGGCGCTTTACACGACCGGTCCCAACGCCGGGCGCATGCTGATCGGCGGCGTGTTCGGCTCCTACAATGGCGTGACCCGCAACGGCCTGGCGCGGGTGAACGCGAACGGTTCGCTGGACACGACCTTTGCCCCCGGCAACGGCGCGGACAACGTCGTGCGGACTCTCGCGTTGCAATCGGACGGCAAGGTGATCGTGGCGGGCGACTTCACGTTCTTCGACAACCTGGCCGTGAACCGCATCATGCGCGTGAACCCGAACGGCACCCTGGACCTGAGCTTCAATCCCGGGACGGGTGCGAACAACTCGGTCTGGGCGCTGGCCCTGGACGAGAGCGATCCCAGCAACCGTGTGATCTACGTCACGGGCGATTTCACCGAGTTTAACGGCGTGACGCGCAACCGCATCGCCCGGCTCACGGAGTCGGGCGCGCTGGATTTGAGCTTTGAACCGGGCCTTGGCGCGGACGGCGCCATCTACGCCTTGGCCGTCCAGACGAACCGCCAGGTGATCATCGGCGGCGCGTTCGGCATGTATCACACCTCGCCGCGCAGCGCGATTGCCCGGATCAACCCGGACGGGACGCTCGATTCGGACTACAACGTGGGCGTGGGTTTTGACGATTCGGTGTATGCGCTCAAGCTCCAGCCGGACGGCAAGGTGGTCGCGGGCGGCATCTTCAACCACTACAACACCACCCGTCGCTTGGGCCTAGCCCGGCTTTTCATCGGCGGCTCGCTGGACACGAGCTTCATGGACACGGCCTACAACCAGTTTGCCGGTTTCCCGAGAACCTTCAGTCACGACAGCCCTTCCTTCGTGAATTCCATCGGGCTTCAGTCGGACGGCAACCTGATGATTGGCGGCTCGTTCACCAACATGGGCGGAAACCTCTCGGTGCATTACAACACCAACACCATGTCCACCCTCCCGGCCCCGGGCGGTTTTGGTTTCCTCGGTTCCATTGATGCTTTCACCAATTATTTCACCAGCATCAACGGACGGACCAACAAGCTGAACAGCGGCGGGCATGTCTTCGCTCCCTTCACCCGTCAGGACAAAGCCCGGCACTTCAACGTGGCGCGCGTCATCGGCGGCTACACGCCGGGGCCGGGCAATTTGGAATACGACCCGGATTCACAGCCCTTCAGCGCCAATGAAAACAATGGCACGCTGACGGTCACGCTGCGCCGCGTGGACGGACGGCTCGGCACGGTCGAGGCGGTGCCGTACTCGACGAACAACACGGCGATTTTCCCGTTCGATTACACCACCGCTGTCAGCACCCAGATCTGGGCGGAATGGAACGCGACCGTCGCGGCGGTCAATCAGGGGGTGTTTTCGCCGCGCAGCGTGGGCTTCGTCGGGCCGGGCTATTTCCCCATCCCGTTGAACGACGACGTGTTGCAGGAAGGCAACGAGACCTTCGGCCTGCGCGTGACCAATGCGTTCGGCAGCATCACGCTGGGCGGCGAGTATGTGCCGCTGGGCGCGGCCATCGGCTATCTGGACGGCTCCACGGCCACCATTGCCGACAATGATTTCAACAAAGGCGAATTCAACTTCACGCTCGCCGGCTACCTCATCAACGAGAACGGCGGCTCGGCCATCATCAACGTCATCCGCACCAACGGCACGTCCGGCACGGTGGATGTGGACTACCGCACGCGCAACGGCACGGCCACCAGCGGCGCGGATTACACCTTGGTGAGCGGCACGCTCCGGTTCTTCAGCGGCCAGACCAACGCCACCTTCACCATCCCGATTTTGAACGGGCCGGAGGTCGAGTTCGATGAGACCGTGCTCCTGATCCTGACCAACGCCACCGCCGGCGCGAGGCTGCCGGGCGGGCTGCCCAACTCCACGGCCACGGCCACGCTGACCATTGTGGACGATGATTTCCTCGCGGGCCGGCTGCAATTCAGCGTGGACAACTTCACGAACAGCGAAAACGACGTGGTGGCTGTGGCCACGGTCACGCGCACGGGCGGCAATGTCGGCGTGCTCTCGGTCAATTACCAGACGCTCGTCGGCGGCACGGCGGGGCTGGGCGATTACGTTCCGACGAACGGCACGCTGACGTGGGCGAGCGGCGACATCGCGCCCAAGCAGATTCTCATCCCGCTGATCCTGGACGGCGCGGTGGAAGGCACCGAGTCCGTGCTGCTCCGGCTCTCGAATCCCTCGATCCTCGGAGCCTTGGGCGCGCGCACGAACGCGACGCTGTGGATCACGGACGGCGACAGCTACGGCACGTTCTCCTTCAGCCAGCCGTTGTACGAGTCGGACGAGAATGGCGCGGCCCCGACCATCACCGTGCTGCGCAGCGGCGGCAGCGCCGGCCCGGTTTCGGTCGAGTATGCCACCTCGCCGCTCATCGCCACGCCGGGCGTGGATTATCAGGAGACGAGCGGCACGCTCATTTTCCAAGCGGGAGAATTCAGCAAAACCTTCCAGGTGCAGGTCAGCGACAACGCCGTGCCGGACGGCGACAAGACGATTCAACTCGCGCTGCTTAACCCGGCGAACGCGACGCTCGGTCTCATCACCAATGCCGTGCTCCAGATCGTGGATGATGAATCCATCAACACGCCCGCCGGCTCGCTTGACACCACCTTCAGCGCCTTGTCCGGGGCCAACGCGGCGGTCTACGCGCTGGTGCGCCAGTTCGACGGGCGTTTGATCATGGCCGGTGATTTCACGCAGGTCAGCAGCGTGCCGCGCAACCGCATCGCGCGTCTCAAGCCGAACGGACTGTTGGACAGCACCTTCGACATCGGCCCGGGTGCGAACGGCCCAATTCGCGCGCTGGCCCTGACCAGCGAAGGAAAACTTTTGCTCGGCGGACTGTTCACCAGCATCAACAGCACGAACCGCAACGGCGTCGCGCGCCTCTCGACCGACGGCAAGGTGGACCTCTCCTTCAACCCCGGGGCGGGCGCGGACAGCCCGGTCTTCGCCCTCGCGGTGCAGCCGAACGACAAGGTGCTGGTCGGCGGCTCGTTCAACACCTTCAACAACATCACGCGCCCCGGCTTGGCGCGGCTGAACACCAACGGCGTGGTGGACGCCTCATTCGTGACCGGCGCGGGCTTCAACGGCAGCGTCTATGCCATCGCGGTCCAGAACGACGGCAAGGTTTTGGTCGGTGGCGAATTCGTCTCCTTCGACGGCGTGGCCCGGACCAACTTCGTCCGGCTGAACGCGAACGGTACGCTCGACCTCGGCTTCAATCCGGCGCTGGCGATTAATGCGCCGGTGCGCGCCCTCCTCGTCGAGCCGGACGGTCGCATCATTCTGGGCGGCTCGTTCACGAACATCAGCGGTGTGACCCGCCGCTACCTCGCGCGGCTCGACCAGACCGGGGCGCTGGACCCCTACGGCCTGCCCGCACCCGCCCGGTCCGGGGCGGACAACCCGGTCTAGGCGCTTCAGCAGCAGGTGGACGGCAAGCTCCGCGTCGCGGGTGATTTCAAATCCTTCAACGGCGTGACGCGCCGGGGGCTTACGCGCCTCTTCGACGCGGACGGTGCGACCGACCCCACGATCAACTTCGGCAACGGGGCCAATGCCTTTGTCGCCGCGCTCGTCATCCAGCCGGACCGC
>JANNGC010000764.1:0-3337 GCA_031380445.1 Pedosphaera sp. | reverse complement strand
CGAACTGGTCCTCACCTTTGACAACGCGCCTGTGAGCGATACGCTCGTGTTGACGACCGTCAACGGCGACAACCCGCCGATCGAACTGGAGAAGTTTCAAGTGTTCCATCCGGCTCCGCGCATTTTGTTCAAGGCCAAGGCGGACGATGACCTGCTGCTTTACTACGGCAACCCGCGCGTGTCGTCGCCGCGGTATGACTTGAGCCTGGTCGCAAACCAGTTGCTGGCGGCGGAAAAAGCGGTCGCGACGCTCGTCGTGGAAGAGCAACTCAAGAAATCTTCCTGGGCCGAGGGCCGCACGCCTGGCAAAGGCGGAGTGGTGTTTTGGGGAATCCTCGCGCTGGTGGTCGTGGGATTGCTGGTCGTGATCTCGCGGCTGTTGCCGAAGGCAGCGCCACCAACCGAAAGGTAGGGCCGACATGCTGGTAGGCCCGGACGCGCGGCAGCGCGTCCCTACCGACGGGATGAAGCGGCGTGGCTCAGTGACTGAACGGCAGATTCTGCGTGATGCGATACGCGTCGGTGGCGGACACCATGCGGTCTTTGCCGAGCGAGCGGCGACGATTGGCGTTTTTGCCCTGGAGCAAATGGCGCTTGCCCGCGCCCCGGCGCATGACTTTGCCGGAGCCGGTGATCTTGAAACGCTTGGCCACGGCTTTGCGGGTCTTAACGCCCTTGGGTCTTCTCATATTGAATCAGTTTTCTCCGAGGTGAATTGCCCTCAGCCTGAGAGTGTGCGCGATTTCGAGGGCCGCACCTAAGCATCTTTCTACATTTCGCAGCCGTGGCGAACGCACCCTTTGATTGGTTCTTCCGTCTCGCGTCCCATTCCCTCGGATTTGGAGCTTGGGATTTGGAGTGTTCAAATTACGCTCGCGCGCATGTCAGACCTGAACACCCAGAAACTCCGCAGCGACGGACGGCGCGCCGACCAGATTCGTCCATTGCGTTTCCAGAATCACATCGCGCCTTACGCCACCGGCTCCACGCTCATTGAGTGGGGCAACACGCGCGTCATCTGCGGCGTGACGGTCGAGGAATCGGTGCCGCGCTGGATGAAAGAGCAGGGCGTGACCGGCGGCTGGATCACGGCGGAGTATTCCATGCTGCCATATTCCACGCTCACGCGGAAGCCGCGCGACATCTCGAAGGGAAAGCTGGACGGACGCTCGTCGGAAATTCAGCGGCTCATCGGGCGGGCCATGCGCGCGGCGATTGATCTGGAGAAGATTGGTTCGCGCACCATCTGCGTGGATTGCGATGTGTTGCAGGCGGACGGCGGCACGCGCACCGCGGCCATCACGGGCAGCTACGTGGCATTGTCGCTCGCGGTGCGCAAGCTGACGGCGGAAGGGAAGCTGAAGGAGAATCCGCTGCACAAGGCCGTGGCCGCCGTGAGCGTGGGCATCGTGAACGGCGCGACGCTGGTGGATTTGAATTACGTGGAGGACGTGGGCGCGGCGGTCGACATGAACATCGTGATGAATGCCGGCGAGGAATTCATCGAAGTGCAGGGCACGGGCGAGGAGGCGACCTTCACGCGCGCACAACTGGATGAGTTGCTTGAAGCAGGGCTGGTGGGCGTGCGGCAGTTGCTGGAGGCGCAGCAGAAGGCGCTGGCGTAGTTGGGACACACGGGCGTTGGAGCGCGGCGTTCACGCCGCTTCAGCGTTCGCCAACCCGAGGTCACAAAAATTTTGAGCACTGTGAAAGTCAGTCCATTGAAGCGGCGTGAACGCCGCGCTCCAGCGCCGTCGTCCCTCATCAAAGTCTCCCTCCGCATCACGGCGGAGGCGGAGGACGCGGTGCTGGAATTGCTGGGCGGCGTGTTCGGTCAGCCGGCTTCGATTTACGCGGACACGGAGAAGCACACGACTAGCGCGATCATTTACTTGGAGAAATTCACGACCGCGCAACGTGCGCAGGTGCGTGAGGGGTTGCGGCTGATTCGCGTGGCGGGATTGGATGTGGGTTCAGGAAGAATCTCCGTGCGCAGCGTGCCGAAGGAGAATTGGGCCGAGTCTTGGAAGCGCCATTTTCATCCGCTGGAGATTGGCCCCCGCCTGCTGGTGCTGCCGAGCTGGAGCAAACAGAAACCGAAGCGCGGGCAGGCGGTGGTGATTCTCGATCCCGGACTGAGCTTCGGCACCGGGCATCACGCGACCACGGCGTTTTGCCTCGCGCAAGTCGCAACGCGGCGTGAGGACGCGCGCCCGCAGAGCCTGCTCGATGTGGGGTGCGGCTCGGGCATTCTCGCCATCGCGGCGGCAAAGCTCGGCTACGCGCCGGTGGTGGCGTTTGATTTCGACCCCGAAGCCGTGCGCGTGGCGAAGGAGAATGCAGCGGTGAATCACGTTGCACTCAAACTCGCCCAACAGGATTTGACGAAGATGCCGCGCCGCTCGGCGGAGAAGTTCGATGTCGTCTGCGCGAACCTGATGTACGACCTGCTCATCCAGGAGCGCGACCGCATCCTCGCGCGGCTCGCGCCCGGTGGCACGCTGGTGCTGGCGGGGATTTTGCGGACGCAATTTGCGAAAGTGCAAACGGCGTTCGAGGTGGCGGGGCTGCGGCTCGTGGCGTCACGCGCGGCGAAGGAGTGGCGGTCGGGGGCGTTTCAGTTCACGAAGAGTTGAACCACGGAAGACACAGAAGATACGGAAATTGAACTGACTGCGCCGCTCTGAGTGTTGGTCTTTCCCCTTCCGTGTTTTCTGTGTCTTCCGTGGTTCAACTTTCCTGCCGTGTTTGAAAACGGTGCAGTCTGTCCAAGGCGAGACATGACATCGGGGAAACCATTGGGTAAATTTTTTATGAAATTCGTTTTGAACAGTTTGGGAATTTCCGCAATCTACTCACCCAACAGCTTCCAAGTAGCCAGCCAGTGGCTCAGGAGTAAAGTTGAAGGACCACTGGCACACGGCTCGCTTGCGTCGCTGCGAACGAAAGGTAACGAGCTATGATCAAAACATTAGAACTCATCACCGAAGCCGTGGCGAATCCGAAGAACGCCTTCCGCCAACTCACCCAGCGTCCCAAGAAAGCGGAGAAGCATCGCTACGAGCGCCGCAAGGTTCGCGAAATCCTGAAACTCGGCGACTGGGGCGAGGAACAAGGCGCGGCCTCCTAAGCCGTCCGCCAGCACAAAATTCTGTTAGAAGAGAGAGCCACGCTTGACGGTGTGGCTCTCTCGCTTTTTAGCGGACGCGCGCTCCTTCACGCTACGGGACTAGCCCAGTTAAAATATCCCGCCCGCCAGTTTGAACACCAAGCCCGCCGCACCCGCGCCGAGCACCACGGCCAGGAGGTTCCATTTCCACCGCCACAGTCCGACGAA
>JANNGC010000745.1:0-2693 GCA_031380445.1 Pedosphaera sp. | reverse complement strand
GAGAAGGCGGGCATCGCGCGCGAACGCATTCTCATCAAGCTCGCCTCGACGTGGGAAGGCATTCAGGCGGCGGCGGAGCTGAAGAAGGACGGCATCAACTGCAACCTCACGCTGCTCTTCTCCTTCGCGCAGGCCGTGGCGTGCGCCGAGGCGGGCGTGCAACTCATCTCGCCGTTCGTGGGCCGCATCCTCGACTGGCACAAGAAGAGCACGGGCAAAGATTATTCCGCGACGGAAGATCCCGGCGTCGTCTCCGTGACGAAGATTTACAACCACTACAAAAAGTTCGGCTACCAGACCGAAGTGATGGGCGCGAGCTTCCGCAACGTCGGCGAAATTCTGGAACTCGCCGGCTGCGACCTGCTCACCATCAGCCCTGGACTGCTGGACGAACTCGCCAAGAGCAACGCCCCGGTCACGCGCAAGCTCTCGCCCGAAGCTGCCGCCAAATCTGATGCGCAGAAGCTGCATCTCGACGAGAAATCCTTCCGCTGGCAGCACAACGAAGATCAGATGGCCACGGAGAAACTTTCCGAAGGCATCCGCCTTTTCGCCGTGGACACGCTCAAGCTGGAGAAGTTCATCGCGGAGAAGCTCTAACCAAATCGCGCCATGAAATCACCCGAGTTCACCATTGCCACCTTGGCCGTGGTGGGACTCGGAGTGTTGGGCGTGGTGGCCTGGTGGCGATGGTTTTCCTCCGGCCCGCTCAAGCCCGATCCGTGGGGTGAGGAGATCGCGGCCCAGTTGCGCGACCCGGATTCCGCGCCGGTCTGTCATCGGTGTCTTCAGGAGCAGTCCGACACCGCGCATTTTTGCCCGCAGTGCGGCGCGGCCGTGGGCGACTACAACAACCTGCTGCCGTTCGAGCGCATCTTCTCCGTCGGCGAAGTCTTGAGGAACGGACTTAACTTCAAGGTGCGCCGCAGTCCGTTGGTCATCCTCGGCTATCTCATCTTGCCGTTTTTCATCTTCTCGCTGGCCGCACCTTTTTACTGGTACCAATTTCTCCGCAACCTCTCCCGAAAACCCGAGCCACCAGCGGCGGGATCGCAGGATGATTCATAAACAGGGTGCCGCCATAACCTTGCCTCCTGCGCGGGGATTCGATTCACTCGCGTCATGCACCACTCCATTCCTGCCGTTGCGTCCGGCTTGATCACCTTGGCTTTAATCACGGCCGCTGAGTGCCGCGCGGCGGTTGGCGCGTTTGAAGGAGCGACAGACATCGGCGGGCCGAAGCGCGCGGGAAGCGCGCAGTTCGACGCGGCGCAGAAAACGTATCGCGTCTCCGGCGGCGGTCAGAACATGTGGTTCACGAATGACGCGCTGCACTTCGTCTGGAAAAAAATCTCCGGCCCCGTCGCGCTCGCGGCGGACATCACCATTCCCGAATCCGGCGGCGACCCGCATCGCAAGGCGTGCCTCATCATCCGCCAGAATCTCGACGCCGATTCCGCCTACGCGGACGCCGCGTTGCACGGCGACGGCCTGACCTCGCTGCAATACCGCGAGGCCGACGGCGCGATGACGCGGGAGATTCAATCAAGCGTGAAAGGCCCGCGGCGCCTGCGCATCGAGAAGCGCGGCAGCTACGTGTCCATGTCCGTGGCCGGTGTCGGCGAGACGTTGCGCCCGGCGGGCGGATCGTTTCGCCTCGAATTGAAGGAGCCGTTCTACATCGGCCTCGGCGTGTGCGCGCACAATGACAACAATCTGGAGACCGCCGTCTTCTCGAACGTGGAACTCACCGAAGGCACCGCGCTTCCACCGCACGCCCCGCTCATCAGCACGCTGGAGACGATCACGATTTCCTCCAAGGATCGCCGCGTGGTCTGGTGGACGACGAATTTGATCGAGGCTCCGAACTGGTCGCGGGACGGCGTTCTCTACTTCAACAGTCGCGGGCGAATGCTGCGCGTCGCGCCTACAGGCGGCGAACCGCAGTTGCTCGACACCGGCTTCGCCATTCGCTGCAACAACGACCACGGGATTTCGCCGGACGGCACACAGCTCGTCATCAGCGACCAGTCGCAGGGGAACCGGCGTTCGCTGATATACACCTTGCCCATCGGCGGCGGCACGCCCCGGCTCATCACGACGAACGGCCCGTCCTACTGGCACGGTTGGTCGCCCGACGGTCGCACGCTCACCTACTGCGCCGAGCGCGCGGGCGAGTATGACGTTTACACCATCTCCACCAACGGCGGTGCCGAGACGCGCCTGACCACCGCCGCCGGACTCGACGACGGCCCGGAGTATTCGCCCGACGGCAAGTTTATCTACTTCAACTCCGACCGCACGGGCCGCATGCAACTCTGGCGCATGAATGCCGACGGTTCCGACCAACAGGCCGTGACCACGGACGAGCGCAACAACTGGTTCCCGCACCCATCGCCCGACGGCAAATCCATTGCCTACCTCTCCTACGAACCGGACGTGAAAGGTCACCCAGAAAACAAAGACGTGGAACTGCGGCTGCTCACGCTCGTGACCGGGAAAATTGACGTGCTGGCGAAACTCTTCGGCGGGCAAGGCACGATCAACGTGCCGTCGTGGTCGCCGGACAGCCGGCGGCTGGCGTTTGTGAGTTATCAAAAGTGAAGGCATGGCCCAAACGGCGAGAAAACCATCGGAGCGCGGACCGCTGAGTCCGCGTGTTCAGCATCACTTCGAGGTCAGCGTCTTTTTCC
>JANNGC010000731.1:0-12571 GCA_031380445.1 Pedosphaera sp. | reverse complement strand
GGAGGGAGGAGAGGGTAGGGGAGAGGAGGGCCGTTCGAGCATTCCGAGCAGCCCCTCTCCTCCCTCCTCCCTCAGAGAGAGGAGAGGGAGCCAGCTCAGAACAAGGTCAGGTTGCGCCCACAGATTTATTTATCCCGCTTTTTGCTCCCACGGTTCGCTCACGGCACGCGCTGGAGCCGGTAGAAGCGCTGCACGTTCGTCGTCGCGCCGGTGTCGAGGAACTCGAAGTTGCCATCGCCCGAGGTGATGACGCCGGGGTTCGTCTGCCAGACGGCGGGCGCGAGGGATTCGGTGTAGAGCACTTGGAATTGTTCCGAGGCATCCGCCGACCAGCGCAGTTGGAAGCCTGCGCCGGAGTAGCTGCTGGAGCTGGCTTTGAGCACCGGGCCGAAGGGCGCGGGGCAAAGGCCTCCGCTGACTTGAACCGTGTTGATTACCGCCACGGCGTTGGTGTTCACAACGGCCGCAAACCAGTCTCCGATGTTACCTCCGGTGGGAGTCGAAACTGCGGCCGGCATTCCGGCTCCGAACAAATCATTCGCCAGCGGCAAGCGAGCGAACGCCGCATAAAGCCACAGATCCAGTGGCGGCGTATGGCTGGCTCCCGTGTTGAAAGAGAGGTTGCAATAGTTCGAGTCCACGTTGACTACGTAATACCTCGTCTCGCCAGCCGCGACAGTGTCGCTCAATCCGATGCCCAAGAAGATGCGCGTGATCTGCGGCGGGTAAATCTCCGTGATCCGCAGGCAGTAGTTCACATCCCTCGCCTCGTTGTTCACCACCAGCAGCGTCCACGGGCCGGGCGTCACGGGGTTCTGCGGCGTGTTGGTCGTGGTCTGGACGACTTCGCCAGCGGTACCCGCCATCAGGTTCGACAAACCGGACAGGCCGGGAATGGGCGGGGTCAGTCCGGCGCGCGCGAACAAATCCACGTTACCATCCGCGTTGTAGGTCTCGAAGCGCACCGCCACCACGCCGGGCGGCATGGTGTAGGTGAACAACTGCTTCGAGTTGGGCGGCATCACCGTCGCGTTGGTCAGGCACAGCCCGTTCGCGTCTATGATGATGGCGCTGTTCGTGGCGCACACTTCATCGAAGCGCAGTTCGAACCGGTTGGTCCGCGTGGGATCGGTGTTGCGCACCGCCAGGTAGTAGCGCACGGCCAGGGCCAGCGGCGGCGTGCCGATGGTCAGGTTGGTCTGCCGCGTGCCGAAGACGTTGTTGAGCAGCAGCACGTCATTCGGGCTGTTGGTCGGCAGCGTGAACTGGTTGAAGGTCAGATCCAGCCCGCCCGCCCCGGTGATATTTCGCAACGTGTTGGTGATGATGCCGGCGGGACATTCCACCGGCACCGAGAAGTAGAGCGTCTCGTCGCCCCGCACCGTGTTCGTATAGACCAGTTGGTTGGTCAGCACGACCAGCGGCGGGTTGCGCTGCGGATACGACACCTCCAGCCGCCAACTGACCAGTTCCGCCGGGGCCACCACCGCGCCCAGCCGGCTGTCCCAGACCTCCAGCGTCCACGGGCCGAAGGCCGGCTCGCCGAAGAACGGCGTGAGCGGCTCCTCGGGCAGGAAGAATGCACGGTCCGCCGCGAGCGGCGGGGTGAGCTTACGAATGGTGAACGTGTCGAACACCACGCCGCCATCGCCCGGCGTCAGCGAGTCCAGGGTCAGTTTGGTGACGGGGCTTTGCGCGGTGAAGACCGCCGACGTGACCGTCCACTCAAACCCGTTGGTGGCGGTGATGAGCAGATTGGTCAGCACCGTGCCGCCGTCCAGGGAAACATTGGCTTGCGCCGACAGGATACTGGGCGCGTCGTTCTTCAAGTAAGCAAAGGTCAGCAGGTAATCGGCGCCGGGATCGGTGAAGATATTGGTGGAGATGCGGCCTGAGTTGTAGCCGCTGCTGTCGAGCGAGTAGATCCCGGTGTGCGGCGCGTTATACACGCCGGAATGAAGATCGACGGAGCCTGACTCCACCACCCACCCCGACACCACCGTCGGCGGCTGGATGCCCAATTCGGCCGCGCCGATCAAATTGGTGCTGATGAATTCAAACCCGTCGTTCAGCAGCAGCGTGGCCTGCGGGTTTGGACTGTTCGTGAACGGGGCCACGCCGAACTTGATCGGCGTGACCGTGAGGTTCGTGTCCTCGGTGAAGGTGGTGTAGATGAAGAGATTCGTGACGAGCTCGACGTGTTCCAGCTTGATGGTGTCGAGATACGTGCCGCTCACCGGCTGGGCCACAATCTGCCGAAAGCCGATCTTGGTGATGTTCGAGGTGGCCCGGAAAACCAGCGACGTCGCCGTCCAGTTCAAATTGTTGTAGGCATTTGGCAGCGAGGACACAAAGGTCATGACGGGCTGGTCATTGATTTCAACACGCGCCGTGGTCGAAACCGTGGGCGGGTTTTTGGTGTGGACGAAACTCAGCCGGTACTCCTGCCCGACAATGGTCGTGACATTGGAAGCAATGGCTCCGGTGGGCACGGTGCCGGCCAAGTCCAAAGCGTTCGAACCAGAGTGTGACGGCGTGCCAAAAGCAATGCCGGCACCGCAGCAGGAAAGGTCGATGTTATCCCCGGTGACCAGCCAGCCGGATATGATAAAGCCAATACCCTCGATGATCTGACTGCCGTTCGGGTTCCGGTTGGGATGCAAATCAAACCCGTCGTTGATCAGCGTCCGGAACACATTCGTCACCACGTTCGTCGCGGCCGCCCCGATGCCGAGCAGGTTGGTCCGGCCGCGATTTTCAAAGAGCAGCGTCCGCGTGCCGCGCGGGCTGCGCAGGTGGAAGGCCAGATCCGCCGCCCGCTCGTGCTTCACATGCAGGCCCACCCGCAAGTCGGCGATGCGCCCCGTCTGCGAGATGAAGATGGTCGAGTTCGTGGTCGCGTCATCCAGCAGCGTCTTGGGCATGTTCGTGGAAGTGAAGATTGAATACGGCCCCGGAATGGCCCGGCGCGAAAGCGTCACGCGCTCGTGGAAGCACTGCACCGCGGCGTTCGAGTTGTAGTAGCCGATGAACCAGCGCCCCGGCGTAAGCGGCGGATTGTCGCCGAGGCCGATGTTGAAGCACGCGCCCGGATCGCGCGTGCTGAACAGGTGATCAAAGCTGCCGAAGTCCGGCAGCGCGCCCTGCCGCACGTAGATGGCGATGGGCAAGGGCGTCGCGCTCTCGAAATCGGAGAGGCAGATTTCCATGTTGAAGATGGCCGAGTTGATGTTGACCGCCTCGTAGCGCCACGCGCCCGGCGGCACGCAAATGCGCCGGTCAATGACCACGTTCGGATCGTCATTCGTGCTCGACGGCTCGATGACCAGCGACACCGCCTGCACGAAGCCGGTGTGGAAGAGGGCGTTGTCCGAAATGGTGAAGTTCCAAAACGGCCCGGCCTGCTCGCCGAGGAAATCCAGCAGCCGTCCTGGTCCGTCGGGCAGGATCGAGGCGGCACTCACCAAGTCGTCCTCCCCCGAGTCGTCATAGACCACGCCGAACGGGAACAACGGATTTTCCCAGCCCGACCAGGTGCGGTGGTTGTTCAGCGTCACGGCGTTCGTGCCGCCGGGCTTGCTGAGAATGCCAATGAGGTCGCCGGCCTCCTCGTGATAAACCGAGTTGGTGACGTAGATGCGCGAGACGTTCGCCTGCAAATCGCGCGGGTCGAGGATGGGGAGAAACACGTTCGTGCCGCCGGGCTGGTCCGGCGAGCCGTCGGGAATTTCAAACGGCCCGACCGCCGTGACCAGAATGCCGTTGCTGCTCCGGGTGCTGAACGGCCCGTTCCGCGACTCGGCGTAGAGCGCGAAGTTCGCCGCCTGCTGGTCCTCCGACTTCACGCCGATGTAGAATTCTTCGCCTGCCACCGCGTCGTTGAAATACACGTACTCCGTCCCGCTGCGGGTCAAAGATTTCGTCGCGAGGCCAATCTGCGCGTCATCCAGCGCGAAGAGATTCGTGGTGCCGCTTCGGCTGCTGCGCGTGACGTAAAGATCAATGTCCGCCTCGCGCACGCGCGGCAGAGAAAGATTCGGAGCGAGGAAGGTGAGGATGACCACGTTCGTGTAGCTGGCATCGTTCACGTTGGTGTACGAGTAGAAGCACCACTGGTTCGTCCCGCCGTTGGTGCTGACGATGAGCGGGTTGTTCGCGCCCACGCGCTGGTTGAAGAGCGAGGCGCGGGCGGAGCCGTTGGTGACGCCGGGGGCGTTGGTGGGCGCGGCCAGTCCGGTGAGGCGCACGGAGGTATCGTTCGTGAAGACCGGTCCGGCCACGGCGAGGTTGACGTTGTTCGCCGGCACCACGTTGCCGCTGGAGATGACCAGCGCGTAATCCTGCGCGTGGCGGTCCGGGTGGCTGTTGACGGCGTTGACGTTCACGCGATGGGCCTTCACCACCACGGTGTAACTGCGGGCGAGCGGCGGGCGGATGAAGATGTTCTCGACGTTGTTCACGAGGTCGCGGCTCAGATCCACGCCGGCCACGGGCGCGCCGTTCGAGGCCACGATGGTCGGTTCCACGAAATTCGCGCCCGGCCCGAAGTTGTTGCCCAGCCACTCCGCCGTGTTCGTGCCGAGCGCGTTCGAGACGCCGGTGAAGACGGAGAGGTTCATGTCGTTGACCAGCTTGATGCCCGTGATCGGATTGCCGGGCGGGTCGGTCCAGACCAGCGTGACGCGCAGCGGGAAGGAGCGCGCCGAGTTTGGCACGCTGATCTCGTAGGTCTCGGTGCCGCCGGTGGCGAGCGCGTTGGTCAGCGTCTGGTCGTAAATCCGTGTCGGGCCGTTCGTGGTCTTGGGGGAGAAACGGGCCGGCAGCGAATTGCTCAAATTCGCGAGGCCCCAGCCCTGATGGTTGATGGGCGCGCTGACCTGCAAATTGTAATTCGGGCTGATCGAGCGCGCGCCATTGATAAGCAGCGCCTTGAGCAGCGCCGGGCTGGGCCGGGCGTTGAGACCGTTCGTGCTCAAAAATTCCTGCATCAGCGCGAGGAAGCCGGAGACCGCCGGGGCCGCCATGCTCGTGCCGGCCTCGTAACGGTAGCCTTGGTTGTTCACCTTGAGCGGCCGGTTCATTTCCTTGAGCACGGTGTAGTAGTCGCCCACATCCAGGCGCACGGTCAGGAGCACCACCAGGTCGAAGCTCACCGTGGTGTTCGTGTGGAAGGTGTTTCCCACCGTGTAATAAAGCGTGCCGGCGGTGAGCGCGGGAATCGTGTTCGATCCCAGCGTGACCGTGTTCGTGCCGGTCACTCCGGGCGGCGGAATCACATCAATGGCCGCCGCCAAATCCAGCACCATGTTCGTGGGCGAAAGCGCGTTCGTGAGCGCGAGGATGGTGACGCTGATGGCGTTGGGCGGAATGTTCAGCGCGTAGAGGTTGGTGCGGTTGTAATTCACCGCCAGCCCGTTGTAGGCGAACACCGCCGTGTTCGTGGCCCCGTCCGGGTCCACATAATCTTTGCTCCGCGTGGAGACGAGCATCGAGCCGGGCGCGATCACGTCGGGCTTGAAACGGCCATACAGACCCTCCTGCCCGATGCCCACGTTGCCGCGCGAGGAATACGGCGAGACCTGGTTGTTCGTGTCCGTCATGCCAAACCACGGGCGGCTCGTTTCACAGATGGTGCCGTTGCTGTCGGTCACACAGTTGCGCGAGACCACGTTGGTGATGCCGCGCGGCAGATCGCTCGCGCCCACCGTAATCACGTTCTTGGCCGTGGCCGGAGAGGTGATGCTGCCGGGAATGCCGTTCAAGCCGTTGTCCCCGCCGCCGCCCTCGTTGCCCGCCGCGAAAACGTAAGCCACCTGCTGTTCGCCTAGCACGCCGGGCAGCGAGTCGCGCACCGCCGCGTCAAAGCTCGCGGCGTAGATGTCGTAGTCGTTCGCGCCCGGACGGCCCCAACTGTTGTTCGAGATCAGCGCGTTCGACAGCGCCGTGTTCCGCTGCATGACCGTGTCCGGGAGCCGGTAATCCTGCATGAACGCCCGCGCCCCCGGAGCCATGCCGGAGAAGACCGCGTTGGTCAGCGAGCCAATCGCGTTCGTCGGGCCGGGCAGCGGCGACTGCAAACCGTCGCCGAGGATGATACCCATGACGTGCGTGCCGTGGCCATCGTAGTCCGGCGCGGCGGTCGTGGTCACGCGCGCGCCAAAGTCAGGATGCGTCTCATCCACGCCCGAGTCCGCCACCGCCAGCAGCACGCCCTCGCCGGTCAGGTTCTTCAAGGTCACGTCGTTGCTGTAGTAATTGTCCGGCGGACGCACGATGGGCACGTTCGTCGAGAGCGGGATGTTCGTGGAAATTCTCAGCAAGGGCCGCGTCAGGTCGTTCATCAGGCTCTTCTCGAAACGCACGCCGACCATCTGCACCTCGTTCACCTGCGCGAGCTTCGCGAGCTGATCCGCGCCGGCCTTCACCACCAGCACGTCGCCGAAGACCGTCGGCTCGGCTTCGAGCAGGACTTGCGCGCCGATCTTTTCCAGCGCCGCCCGCGCCGCCGCCGCGCCGTGCGGGAAAGTGACGACATTCAGCAACGCGTGCGGGGACAACTGCTCGTTGACGGCCAGGGCGAGCAGCCGCGCGTCCAGCTTGTAATAAGGCTCGAACGGCAGCACCGCCTGCAGCAACGGCGAGGAGCGCAAGACCTGCGCCGCGCCCGCCGACGCGCGCACGAGATAGGCGTTGTTCGGCACGTAGGAAACCACTTCCGCGCCGGCCTGCTTCAACGCGGCGCGGAACTCGTCCGTGATCACGCCGCGCGCCTGCACAATGTAAGCGCCCGGATCACCCGCCGCGCGCAAGCTCGCCGGAATGGCCGGAGCGCCGCGCCGCGTGTCAATCAGCGCGTTGCGGAGCAGCACCGCGCTGTCGCTGCGGAGCAGTTCCTCGAAAGGCAGCGCGCTGTTCGTCAGGCGATGGGCGAAGAGATTCGTGAACGGCGCGTTCGGCACATTCGTCGCCACCACCGCGAAACGTCCGGGGACCACCGAGACCGGCGCAGCCCCTGCCGCCGCCGCCGGAGCGGCGGCAAAATTCGTGAGCGTCAACGCGATGGGCGGCACGGCGGGCGCGACAGCGGCGGCGCGGTCCGCGCGCGGCGCGCGGTTCAATTGCCAGACAAGCGCCACCGTCACCGCCAAGGCGATGACGAGTCTAATGCAGGTTCGGGTGTTCAGGCGCATAACTCAGTTAATCACACTTTCTGACTTCCATGAAACCGGAGATTTAATGAACCGCTAATAAACGCTAATGGACGCTGATAAAGAAAAGAGCGGGCCGTCTGCCCTGCCCTCCATTCCATTAGTTTTTCATTAGCGTCCATCAGCGTTTATTAGCGGTTAAAAAAACAGGGTTCGCTCCTCAGTCCGGCGGCAAAATGTTAAAGCTCTCCACCACCACGCGCACGCGGGTGCGCGGGTCGCCCTCCACGCGGATGACCGAGCGCGTGGCGAACTCGGCGGTCACCTGATAGTTCTCCACCCTCCCCGAGCCGGGATTGATCCGCTCCGGCCGGAGCGCCTGCCCGTAGGCATAGACCACAAAGCGCGGCTGCCCCACGCGCAGCAGCGGCAGAATCTGCTGCGGGATCTGCTCATAGGCAAAGTCGTCGAGGCCAAATCTTATTTGCGTGCCCGTGTCCGGGTCGAGATGCAGGAAAGGCGACTGCGTGGTCAGCTCCGGCACGTTCTCAATCAGTTCACCGACGCCGAGCAGCGGACGGCCCCGAGCCAGTTGGGCCAGTTGATAATCGTAGATTTTCTTCCAGATTCGGAAGAAGCCGTTGGTCAAGCCGCCCGAAGGCTGCACGAAAATTTCCTCGTAAGTTCTCGCTTGTTCGATGAACGGATCTTCCATGTTGTTGGACAGCACGAGAATGCCGCTGAACAGCGCCGACCACGTTTCCATGTTCGTCTGATTGATCGAAACCAGCCCGCGCCCCATCCGCTCGTCGAGTCCGGTGGTGAACATGTCCAGCAAGAGCCAGTCGTTCCGAGGATGCGTGCGTGAGACGACGCCCCGTCCCGGAATGAACACGCCGTCCGGCGATTGATCGGCCCAGTCCCCCTGGCTGGCGGTCTCGGACTTCAAGTAAATTGTCTGCCACGGCGTGCCACGATGCACGCGCCCGAGCTGGCCCGCCGTGGCCAGCTTGTTCGAGGGAAACACCCAGTCCACCGAGCCATACACGCCGGGGTCTTTGAGGGTGAACGAGTTCACGGGAAAAAGGCCACGGTCAGGATCCTGGAACCTCCCGCCCCACGGCGAATACCTGGTGTTGATGTAAGTCAGCGTGGAAGGCGCGATATTCGAAGCCGCCTGCGTCGGCTTGAGAACCTGATGATTGGTGATGGCAATGCCCAGCCGCAAATCCTCGGGATGGTAATGCACGAGCGGATCGTTCGCCTGCCAGGTGCTGAGGGCCGCCAGCTTCGCGGCAGGATTGAACGGTGCCTGCATAGCCAGCGTGTCATTGGTGACAAAGGGCGCGGTGCCGAACGGAGTCAGTCCGCAAAAAGCGCGGAAGCCATTCATGGCCGCCAGCTTGTCGTTGTCATTCGCAACCGCCGATTGGGCGAAGTCTCGCCACTCCGCATCCGTGGTCGCCGCATTGCCTAGCGAAATTTCGATCTGCCGCTCAATGCCCCGCGTCGGCCCGCCGGGAGTATTCCGGTTCGTGACCCACAGCGCGGCCAAGTTTGCCGCCGCGCCGCCCAACCCCGTGTACGGGTTGATCCCCGCGATCAAATCCTTGTGCAAATCCACCACATGCGTGTCTTCCAGCACCACGCAATCAATGATCCGGTCCAGCCCCCGCTCCATCATCCAGTAGGTCACGCGATTGGAAACCGTCAGCACCCAGTCCGGCACGGGGAACCCTGGGTAAATCTCGAACCGGTTCGTGCTGATATTGGCGAACTGGTTCGAGCCGAACACATACACCGCGTTGCTCAGGAACGTCTGGTTGGCGTTGAGCGTGATCCGGAACGCATTGCTGCCCAGCAACGCCCCGCTCCACTGGTTCGCCAAAATATCCGTCCGCCCTCCCGCGATCTGCACATCGTTGGTCTGAAAACCGGCGCTGTTCGTCAGGGAGGAGCGCGCGGTGTTGGTCACGAAAATGATCAGTTCCCTCGGATACGCTCTGGCTCCGCGATCCACCTCATACGAGTTCCACGATTCCACGCCGAAGTAGTTCGAGATGCCCAGCACGTACATCTGGTTCGTGCCGTTGGGCGGGGTGCGCTCCGCCGTGCTGGGGCGCGTCACTTGCAGTTTGCGCGTGACCAGGATGTCCGAGCGCAGCGTGAACTCGTTGAAGTTCGGGAAGCCCTTCTTCGCGCCCACGACCAGCGGGATGCCGTTCGTGTTCCGGGCCAGCCACAGCGGGAGCGTGGTCACCTGGTTGTCGTTCGTGTAACCGATGATGTACACCGTGTTGTCCCCCGGCTTTTTGCCGAAGACGGGGCGGAAGATGGACGGGTAGATGTCCGTGCGCGTGGCGTCGTAAATGTTCGCCGTCATCTGGAGGATGCGATGCACCGCGCTGGAGTAACGGTTCGTGGGATAGACCGGGATTTCCAGCATCGAGCGCAGCGCGACCTGGTTGGTCTGCAACGGATTAAACTCGTTCGACTGCGCGAGGAAGATGCGCTCGGCCACGTTCGTGAAGAAGGCCACGGCGAAGTTGGTCGAGGAGTCCCAGCCCACAAAATTCGTCGCGCGCAGGTTCGCGAAGTCCGCGTGCTGATCCACGAAGTTCAGGTTGATGCGGTTGTCCACGTCGCTCCCGGTCTGCGTGCCGAGCTGGGCCATCATTTTGTAATAGGCCGCGCCATTCGTCGCCAGCGTGTTGCTCAGGCCCAGGTAGAATTCGTGCGTCACCTTGTTCGACCGGCCGCCGAAGGCTCCGCCCACGTCCGCCTTGTCGAACAGTTCCTGGATGTGGAAGAAATGGTTCGTGGTGTCCGCACCGGGCCAGCGCGTGAGTTTCTGCGCGGGCAGGTTGTCATCATCCGCCTGCGCGATGTTCACGCCCACCGGATAGCCGAGCTGGTCGCCATCCGAATACACGTCAATCGAAGACGGCGGGAAGTTGCCCAGCACGGCGTCGGGATAGACGCCCACAAAATTCGGCGCGATCGGCACAGTCAGCGCGTTGTCCGGCCAGCCCTCGCGGTAGCGCACGATGGAGAGCGCGTCCTCGAAGGCCCGGCCCGCCGTGTTCGGACGCCCGCCCGCGCTGGTGTAGCTGTAATCCCAGAAGCCGGGGCTGAACTCATGCAGGAAGGCGGCGAAGTTCAGTTCCCACGGGCCGAAGCCCTGGTTCCGCATGAAGCCGAAGCTCGGATTGAACGCAGGCCGCGCGGTGTCGTGGTGAATGTTGTTCAAGTCCAGCGACTTGCCCACGGGCTGCACCAGATACGCCAGGCGCCCCACGAAACGGTTGGTGCGCGAGTGCGGAAACCACGGACGGTCCAGGATACCGAGCCAGATCGGGTCGCCGAACGGGCGGTTGTTGGACGCGCCGGGGTCGTCGAAATCGCCCGCGCGGTTCAGATTGAGGAACGTCCCCACCGTGTTCGAGTTGTTCAGCACGACCGGGATGGCGTCGGAATCCACCGGATGTCCCACGCCAAAATTGGTCACGAAACCATAGCCACCCAGCGGACGCGACACGAAGAAATCAAACGACAACAGGCTGCGGTCGTTCAGGATGCGCTCGATGATTTTGCCGGTCGCGTGCTGGTAGGCCGTCTCGGCGGCGAACTCCGCCGTGGTCTGGTCAATCCGCACCGTGGTCGAGGAACGGTTCCGCCGCGCCGTGGCCAGGAAGATGACGGTGATGACGGTGATGACCGCCAGCATGATGAGCGTGAGCACGAGGGCGACACCGCGCTGCCCCCCTCCGCGTAGGTGACGACGTGAGGAGTCTCTAACTTCCCCGCCGGAAACCAAGTGAGTCTCCTCACGTCGTCTCCTACGAGCGGCCAGAGGCGGAAAATTCGTTGCTGTCTTACGGCACTTCATTGGCTCGGTACGGGTTGATGAAATTGCGGATCGGCACGCGCTCGCGGAAGAAATGAATCTTGCCGACTTGGTTAGTCAAAAATCTCTTGGCGGCCTGCGGGTTGTTGGTCAGCGCCTCGAACTGCTTCAGCGTCCCCGGCTCCAGCACACCGAGGTCAATGTCCACGAACGCCGGCAGGACGTTGGTAAAGGTGTAGTTTCCCGTGCTCTCAAAGTTTGTCCTCGTCGAATTGGTGAAAGGATAGATGGCCGTAAGTTGAAAATGAACAATACCGTCGCTGACCCGGTGCGTGACGACATTGGGATCGTTAAAACGATTGAAAAGGGTCGGGGTCATTCCATGGTTCGTGGCCTCAAAGAAACGAAACAGAGAACCCACGCCAAACAATCCACCGCTCTCAACGTAATACCCGATTCCTTGCCACTGATCATTCACCCCGGTCAGCCAGACAGCTTCGTCAAAATTGACCGGAAGGTTTGTGCTCGCCAGAGGCAAAGTGCCACCAGGAAGAGGGCTGCTCGCGGTGGTAAAAACTGCACTCGTTCCGAACAGATCGCCGTAAGCCGTCATCTCCGAAAGATCGCGGCTGACGAGCTGGATGGCTCCGCGCGCGTTTTCAAAAACATCCGTCTGCGTGGCGGCGATGTGCAGCGCCTTCTGCGTGTGCGAGAACATGGCGAGCAGCCCGACCATGATCACGGCGAGCAGGGTCATGGAGATCATCATCTCCAGGAGCGTGAGGGCGCGGTGGCCGGCGGCCGGTGGCCGGTGGCCGGTTCCTTCGGCAGACGCCGCGCGCGGAGCGGGATGAAAATGACAGGCGGTTCTCATGGCTTGGGCTGCACAAATTCCTGCGCGTAGATGAGGCCGTTCGTCTGCCAGCCCGAGATGAGCGCGCGCACGACGTAACGATTGACCTCGGAGCCAAGCCGGCCATTCGGCAGCACCGGCCAGGAGAAGCGCAGGCGCACGTCGAAAAGCTGGTTGGTCAGGCTCACGTCCGCCGGAGGAAGCACAAAATCATCCGCGTTGCCATAAAGCTGCCGGTTCAGCGGGCTGTTCACCTCGCTCACCACTTGATAGCGAAAGCCCACATCGGAGCCACGGCTGGCGATGCCGCCGGAGATGGCGCGAAAAACATTGGTGTGGCTGCGGCCGGTATCACTCAACAGTTGAATCGTTTCCAACGTGGTGAAGTTGTTGGGCGGCTGAACGCCGTCCATCTGCTCAAGAAAAGTGACCAAATCCGAGGAGTCATCCCGCCCGCCGCTCTTCAGGGCCTGGAGCAGCACGCGCGCGTCCTGGTTGATGATGGTTTCCTCACGGTTGTCCCGCTGCACCTGCAAGCCACTGGGCAGCACACCGAGAATGGCAATGAGCGCGATGGCGATGACGCCGAGCGCAATGGCGATCTCCGCCATCGTGAAGCCGGACTGGCCGCACGGAGCGCCGGTGGCCGACCCCGCACGGTTCCCTGTGCGGGGGGGCGAGCCCGGGCGGGGGACGGGCCCCCGGGGGGGGGGAATTGTGGGG
>JANNGC010000710.1:0-9852 GCA_031380445.1 Pedosphaera sp. | reverse complement strand
TCGCGCCCGCCCCGCGCCCGGCGCGCCGATTCCCAAATCGGCGCGGCCAGGAAGAGGAGCAACGCGCCGATTTGGAAATCGGCGCTCCAAACGCGCGCTCCGTCATCCGCTTCGGCCTCGCCGCGATCAAAGGCGTCGGCGAATCCGCCGTCGAAAGCATTCTCGCCGCGCGCAAGGAAGGCGGCCCGTTCAAATCATTCCCCGACATGCTGGAGCGCGTGGATTTGCGCGCGGTCAACAAGAAGGCCATCGAGTCCATGGTCAAATCCGGCGCGTGCGACTGTTTCGGCGAGACGCGTGCCACGCTGTTTGCCTCCATTGATCGCGTCGTGGGCCGTGCTTCGAGCGCCGCCACGGATCGCGCGCGCGGGCAGGTTTCCATGTTCGGCATGTTGGAAGAACGCGCCGCCGTGAAAGACGACGGACTGCTCCGCGTCCCCGAGTGGTCGCAGAGCGAACTACTTTCCAACGAGAAGGAACTGCTCGGCTTCTACATCACCGGCCATCCGCTCACGCCGCTCGCGCCGATTCTGGAGCGTTACACCTTGTCGAACTCGAAGACCGTCGCCGCGCTGCCCGGCCGCAGCATGACGCGCATTGGCGGCATCGTCACCGCCGTGCAGCAGGGCATGTCGAAGAAAAGCGGCAAGCCCTACGCGATGGTCACGCTCGAAGATTTGGAAGGCACGTTCGCCATGCTCTGCATGAACGAGAACTACGACAAGTATCGCCACCTCCTCGAAGTGAACAAGCCGCTGCTCATCATCGGCGAAGTGAACAACGACGAAGCGCCGCCGAAAATCTTCCCCGTCGAAGTGATGCCGCTCGAAGATGCGCCGAAAAAATTCACCAAGCAGGTTCACCTCCGCCTCGACGCCGTTCACCTGAACGAGCCGAAGCTGAACGAACTCTTCGCGCTCACCGGACGTTTCCCCGGCAAGTGTCCGCTCTTCCTCCGCATCCGCCAGCCCGGCGGCGAGATCGTGTACATTGAGACGCACGACCGCTACTTTGTTATCCCCTCGCGCGAGTTTCAGCAGGCCGTGGATGAAGTTTTCGGCGAGGAGACTTTTTATCCCAGTGTGGACACGACCCTGCCCGAAAAACAAAAGCGCGCTTGGGAGCGGAAGTCTGAACCGGCCATGGCGGGGGAATGAACTTTGAATCGCTAAGTGACGAGATGGTTTTTCTGATCGGTGCGTGCATTGGCCTTGTGGTTGGGGCGGCACTGCCTTTCATCAAGTTAGCCGAAAGTGCGCAACGCATTCTTGTGATTGCATCTGGCATCTCCTTATTCGCTACCGCCTTGCTTGCAGACGCAGCGATGAATTCAAATTACGCGCAAGAATGTTGCTCTGCTGTCGTTTCATTCTGGAGGAATCACTGCGACAGGCTTGTGCATCTTCTTCCTGCTTGGTTTGTGATGCTCGTTGTCTGGTACGTAGTGGGTTACTCCAAAACATATCGGGAGCGGGCTAAGGGAAAGCCCCAGCCTCCGTCTTGACGCCGCCTGACCACGGGCTAGCTTCGCCGCTCTTTGAGCACGGAAAAATTGCCGACCAGTTCTGATTCCACGCCTGCCAACGCTTCGGCGCTGGCCGCGCGGCTGCGCGCGGCTGCCGAAGTGCTGGAAGCCGCAGCCGCTGACCGCGCTTTGCTTTCCACGCTTTCCATTGAGGAACGCACGCGGCTGATCCAGGCGGCGGGAAACATTTACTGCCCCGACGTGAGCGAACGCCGCCGGCTCGTGAAAGCTCGCGTGCGCGTGCGCAAGCAGGAGAAGTTGCAGCGCGACCAGGGCGTGCTGAACGAAACCGGCATTCGCAAGCTGCGCGCCCAATCCGTGTTCACCACGCCCAACTTCCATCTCCCGGATGGCTCCGACCAGCAGGTGGAGGTGGACGATCCCGACTTTCGCGAAGTCGTGGAGCCGCAGAACTGTTACGTCTGCAAACAGGACTACGCGCAGATTCATCACTTCTACGACCAGCTTTGCCCGGCGTGCGCGGAGCTGAATTTCCGCAAGCGCACGGAGACCGCCGACTTGCGCGGGCGCGTGGCGCTGCTCACCGGCGGGCGCGTGAAGATTGGTTATCAGGCGGGCATCAAGCTGCTGCGGGCGGGCGCGCACGTCATTGTCAGCACGCGTTTTCCACACGACTCGGCCACGCGTTACGCGGCGGAGCCGGACTTCGCGGAGTGGGGTCATCGGCTGGAAATTTTCGGACTCGATCTACGGCACACGCCGAGCGTCGAGGCGTTCTGCCGTCATCTGCTGGCCACGCATTCGCGGCTCGATTTCATCATCAACAACGCCTGCCAGACGGTGCGGCGGCCGCCGGATTTTTATCAGCACATGATGGCGCGGGAGAACGGCGCGCTGAATGACCTGCCGGAGAATGCGCGCAAGCTGCTCGGCGCGTACGAAGGATTGCGTGGCTACAGCATGTTGCCGGAAGGGCAGGGCGCGCTGACCGCACCGGCGGAAATTCCCACCATCGCCGGAGCTGCCGGACTGACGCACGCCGCCGCGCTTTCACAGGTGCCGTTGCTGCCCGAGGAACTGGCGGCGCAGAGCCAGCTCTTCCCCGAGGGCCGGCTCGACCAGGATTTGCAGCAGGTGGATTTGCGCGAGCGCAACTCGTGGCGGCTGATGATGGCGGAAGTTTCCTCCGTGGAACTGCTCGAAGTGCAGCTCGTCAACGCCATCGCGCCCTTCCTCCTGAACGCGCGCCTCAAGCCGCTCATGCTCCGCACGCCGGGCCGCGACAAACACATCGTCAACGTCTCCGCCGTCGAGGGTCAGTTCTATCGCAAGTTCAAGACCACGCGCCATCCGCACACGAACATGGCCAAGGCCGCGCTGAACATGATGACGCGCACTTCCGCCGCCGATTATCACGCCGACGGTATTCACATGAACGCCGTGGACACCGGCTGGGTCACGGACGAAGACCCCGCGCAAATTGCCGCGCGCAAAGTTCAGGAGCACCGCTTCCATCCGCCGCTCGACATCGTGGACGGCGCCGCGCGCATCGTGGATCCGATCATTGACGGCGTGAACACCGGCACGCACGTCTGGGGAAAATTCTTGAAGGACTACCAGCCGACGGATTGGTGAGCAGTTCCACCTTTTCTACTTCGACTTCATCACGAACACCGTGTCCCACTCCGCGCCGGGCGGGTTCGCGACCAGTTCGCGGCAGCGTTTGAGATACAGTTCGATCAGGTAATCCTCCGGGGCCGCGCGCGCGCAGTCCTCGAACGTCGCCAGCGCCTCCGCGAAACGCCGGGTGCGATACAGCCCGATGCCGTGTTCATAACGCTCCAGCCACACCGGCGGTTCTCCGCCCGCTTCTTTGTCCGCCATCACCGTGAAAACATGCACCGGCTTGGTCTTCCCCTTCACCTGCACCGAGTCCACCGACCGCAGCGTGAAACGTCCTTCCACCAGCGGCACCATCGTCTCGCCGATTAGCAGGTCGAGCTTGTATTCCTTCGTCAACCCTTCGAGGCGCGAGGCGAGATTCACCGCGTCGCCGATGACGGACACTTCCATTTTCTGCTCCGAGCCGAGATTGCCCACGATGACCTCGCCGTGATTGATGCCGATGCCGAAGGACAGTTCCGTGATGCCGCGCTGCTTCCAGTTCACGTTCAGGCGCGCGAGATATTTCCGCATCTCCAAGGCCGTGGCCACCGCCCGCCGCGCATCTTCCGCCGCACCCGCCGTGATGATGCTCCCCCAGTCCGCCATCACCGCGTCGCCGATGAATTTGTCGAGCCGCCCCTGGTGCGCGAAAACGATCCGCACCATGTCATCGAAATACTCGTTCAACTGTTTGACCAACTGGCTGGCATCCGCGCCCTCGGTCATGGTCGTGAAGCCGCGAATGTCGGAGAACAGAATGCTCACCGGCTTGCGCACGCCGCCGAGCGTGTTGAGGTAGGTCTCAGGATTATCGAGCAGCTCACGCACCACGTCCTTGGACACGTAGCGTTCCAGCGTGCGGCGGGTGCGGTTTTTCTCCATGCGCAGCAAAACGAAATCGTAGGCGAAACACGTCAGCGTGCTGGAACTGAACGCCAGCAGCGGCGCGACGGCGAGCAACACGAAGTTCCCAAAGCGCATCGCGCCAACGCAGCCGAACCCAAACAGGACGGCGCACCCGGCGGCGACAAATAATCTTCGCACCGGACTGCGCACGGCCAGCGCGAGCACGAAGGCCAGCAGGCCCAGTCCGAGAATCAACCCCGCCTCGCCCAGCGGCGTCGTCTCGCGCAAAAACTCGCCGCGCAACGCCGCGTTCATCGCGTTCAGATGAATCTCCGGCCCGAGCATCTGCCGGCGAAACGGCGTGGCGTGATCGTCGTGCAGAAGATTCGCCGCCGGGCCGATGATGACCGCCTTGCCCTCGAAGAATTTTCCGTTCTCGAAATTGTTGCTCCAGAACGACGGCAGGAAAATGGAGTAGAGCGGGATGGGGCGGAAGCCGTCGCCCGGCGGGGCGACGTAGCGGAAAAAGTGCGACTGATTGTCGGACGGAACCTGGTTCGTCGCGCCCAGCCGTCGCAGGCCGAGGCTGGCGATGGATTCCAGCGCGATGCCCGGCGGCAAGCCGCGCTCGCCCGTCACTCGGAACACCGCGCGACGCACCACGTCATCCACGTCGCGATCCGCCGCCTCGGTTCCGGTGAAGAAATTGATGAAGCCCACCCGCTGATCCTCCCAGGGCGCGCTCGTATTCTGATACGGCACCACGGATTCGGTTGGATAAACGACGGATGTTCCTTCGCCGCCCGCCTGCTTGCCCCCGGTGAAATTCGCTCCCACCACCGCCTGGTTTTCATAGCGCGTCAGCGCGGCGCGCAACTGATCATCGCCCCGGCCCGGCGCGGCGAAAATAATGTCGAGCATGATGGCCTTGGCCCCGGCGTCGCCGAGCCGTTCAATCGCCGCCGCCCAGACCGCGCGCGACCACGGAAAGCTGTTGGTGAGTTCCGCAAGAGTCGGATTCAGCGCAGCCTCCTCGGGCGCGATGATGTCAGCGTAGGTTGTTTGATCGATGCCGACAAAAACCAGACGCGGATCGGGCGAGTACTGCACCGTGCCGCTGTGAATGAAATCCCGGGTGGCGAGTTCTGCGACCGCCAGCCGTTCCGCCAGCAAGGAGCTTCCGACCGGAATCCACTGGAGCACCAGCCACGCGCCGGTGCAAAGGGCGCACAACGCCGCGATGATCCGAAGACGTTTGGTGCGTGGCTGCATCGCGGCTGGGATAACGGAAGGCGTCGCGCAGTCGCAAACGAAATTCATGCGGGGGACACGAGACTTTCGAGCCTCCCGATGCAGTTCCTTCCGCCAAGTTTATTCCCCGCGCAAAATCCACTCCGCCGCCTGCGCCAGCCCATCCACCACCACGGCGTTTTTCAGTCCGCCCTTCTGCGCCACCTTCGCGCCGTAGCCGGTGCGGACGAGGAAGGCTTGCTGCACGCCCGCGTTCCAGCCGCATTCGAGGTCAATCAGCTTGTCGCCGATCATGTGGCACTGCGCGAGGTCGAGTTGGAACTCGTCGCGCGCGTCGAAGAGGAATTGCGGCGAGGGTTTGCGGCCCCGGCTCGGGGCGTCGGGAGCCTCGGGCGCGATGTAGATTTTCTCGAAGCGCACGCCGTCGTGCGCCAGTTCCCGCGCGAGGTGTTCGTGAACGCGATGCACGTCTTCGATGGGAAAGTAGCCGCGTCCCACGCCGGACTGGTTCGTGACGAGAATGAGTTTGAAGCCCGCGTCCTGCAAACGTCGCAGCGCCGCGCCCGCGCCGGGATAGATGACCACTTCCCCGGGGAGATGGAGGTAGTCCTTGTCCTCAATCAGAGTGCCGTCCCGATCCAGAAACACAGCGCGATTCACGGCGCGGAGAATTCAGGAAGCGCGCAGGCGTCGAAAGAAAATTTCCGCGCCATCGGAGCGCGGACCGCCGAGTCCGCGCGATCATGGCCGTGCGGCTCGAAGCGCGCCCAATAGTGGGGCTGCCGTCCCGGCTGAAGGAAAAACGAACACCAGCCGGGACGGCCAGTGGACTCGTGGCAGCCGGGACGGCTGCCCCACTAAATTCATTGCCGCCCGCCGCGTGCCGCTGCTTTGCTCGCGGCTGACATGGTTTCTTTTCTGCGTTACTGGCTGCCGCTGCTGATCTGGATGGGCGTGATCTTCAGCGCCTCGGCGGACACGCATTCCACACAGCGCAGTTCACGCCTGATCGAGCCGTTCCTGCGCTGGCTCTGGCCGGATGTTTCACCCGAGCAGGTGGAGGCCGTCCGCTGGGTCGTGCGCAAGGCCGCCCACCTGACCGAGTATGCCATCCTCGCCTGGCTCTGGTGGAGGGCCTTGCGGCGTCCGGTGCGTGGGGACGCGCGTCCGTGGTCGTGGCGCATCGCGGGACTGGCGCTGGCCGCCGTGGTGATTTACGCCGCCACGGACGAGTGGCATCAGTCGTTTGTTCCCAACCGCACCGGCGCGGTGCGGGATGTGTTCATTGACACGGCGGGCGGAATGGCGGGCTTGGGTGTGGTGTGGTGGCTCCAACAGCGGCGCCGCAAAATGACGAATGATGAATGACGAATGGAGTTTTGAGCCTTCCATTCGTCGTTCAACTTGGACTGGAATTATTTCACAAAAATTCCATTTTTGATTTCACGGTTCGTGCGGCACTTTCCGCGCGCTGAAAAGAAAGTGAGATATTTATGATGCTTGGATTATTTCTCGCCAGTTACTGGTGGCTCGTGATTCCCGGAATCCTGCTCGGCCTATACGCGCAGATGAAGCTGAAGTCCACCTATGCCAAATACATCCGCATCGGGAGCGCGCGCGGCCTGTCCGGCGCGGAGGCGGCGCGGGAGATTCTAGATTCGGTGGGCTTGCACAACATGCCGGTCAATGAAGTGGGCGGGCATCTCACCGACCACTACGACCCGACGAAGAGGGCGCTGTTCCTCTCCACGGAGAATTTCCACGGCACGTCGCTCGCGGCGGTGGGCGTGGCGGCGCACGAGGCGGGCCACGCGCTGCAACACCAGGCGTCCTACACCTGGCTCCACCTGCGCATGGCGTTGGTGCCCATCACGAACTTCGCGAGCATGGCGTGGGGCGTCATCGCCATTGTCGGCTATTTCCTCCAGATGCTGCCGATGTTTCTCGGCATCGCCATCGTGCTGTTCACGATCATTGCGTTCTTCCAACTGGTGACGCTGCCGGTCGAGTTCGACGCGAGCCGCCGGGCGAAGGAGCAGTTGATCCGCCTCGGACTGATCCAGGAGAGCGAGCGGGCCGGCATCAGCAAGGTGCTGAACGCGGCGGCCATGACCTACGTGGCGGCGCTGGTGACCTCCGTGTTGCAACTGCTCCAGTTCATCATGCTCGCGCGTGACCGGCGGAGTTGAAGGCTGCCTCCCGTGTTAAAAACTCGCGCAGCACGCGCGGGTGTTTTGTCTTGGAGTCAATTCACACAGGGCTGCAATCCTGAAGGGATTGAAATCATCCAGCCCAGGGTTGCGCCGCCGGGGCGCTACCCTGGGTTCACGGCCTAAAATATTTTTCCCCAACCCTGCAAGGGTTGTATCACCACCGCGTCTAGCAGTCCGCGATTCAACCCTTGCAGGGTTGCAACCTCATAAGGCCAACTCCCCAGCGTAGCGTCTCGGTGACGCAACGCTGGGCTGGATTATCTGAATCCTTTCAGGATTCAAGGAGGCGACGCGGAGGAACCGGAGGTGCTTTCTCCACCGCGTTCACGGTCATAGTGCAACTTCACCTGGAGACTCGCTCAGGGCAGTTCCTTGATGCGGACATTCTTGAACCGCACTTCCAAATCATTCGTGCGCTTGCCCACACCGTGGACTTGCAGGCCGATGAAGCCCGCCGGAGTCAGCGCGTCGCGCAGGTCCGCCGCCGGCACGCCGTTCAAGGTGGTCTTGATCGAGTCGCCCACGGCTTCGATGCGAAACTTGTTCCACGCGTTGTGTTTGAAGGCCGCGCGGGCGGGCGGGTTGTTGGTGAGATTGTTCAGCCAGCCGCGCCGGCCTTCCTCGTAGATGCCGCCGGTCCACGCGCGCGCCGTGGTGTCAATTTCCACTTGGTAGCCATGGACTCGGTTGGCCCCGACTTTCACGGTCTTGCCTTTCCACTCGACCTCCGTGTTCGTCGGGTACGAGTGGCTGCGGATTTGCACGCCGGAGTTCAAGCCGTCGGCGACGTTGAATTCCACTTCGAGAATAAAGTTCGTGTACTCGCGGGCGGTGCAGAGAAAGGAATTCGGCGTGTTCGGCTGCGACGTGCCGATGAGGACGCCATCCTCGACGCGGTATTTCGCGACGCCGCCTTTCTGGGCCCAGCCGTCGGTGTTCTGGCCGTTGAAGAGCAGTTTCCAGCCGGCGTCTTCCGCCGCGAACAGGCCGGTGCCGACGAGAGACAGGAGTGCGATGCCAAAGTTTCGTATGAACATGTTCGCAGCATGAGACGCGCGGCACGGGAAGGCCATTGCAAAACTTTTCGCGCAGGCCTGTTTGCGACGCATAACGCGGAATTCCCCGCTGACAAAAGCCGCATGAATTCAGGAAAGAGAATTTCATGCTTCGCCCTGAAGTCATGCGGCGCATCCGGTCACGGCCACGGACGGGAGACTAGAAAGTCTCCCAACTTGCCGGCTGGAAAGCCGGCGTTACGCCGGAGCGCCGGCTTTCCAGCCGGCAGGTTTCGACACTTTCCAGGGTCGTGGCCCCAGGCGGCATTCGTGCGGCAGAACTTGTTGTCGCCCAGCCGTGAACCTAGCGTCGCCGCCATGCCACAGACCAAATCACTTTTGCTGGCCGCGCTGCTGCTGGCCGCGTCGCTCTTGTTCCAAAGCTGCGCCACCAAAAACTCCGCCGCGTCGTGGCGTCCGCTGGGCCACGGCCACAACCTCACGAACTGGACGCAGCTCGGCACCGCGCGCTGGAGCGTGACGAACGGGGTCATCCACGGTGGCCAGGACGGCGACCCGAAACGCAGCGGCGTGCTTGCGACCAAAGAACTGTTTCAAGATTTTGAGCTCGAGCTGGAGTTCATGATTGATGAGCACGGCAAGTACAACAGCGGCGTCTATCTGCGCAACGAGCCGGGACGCGGCGGGCGCAGCGGCTATCAAATCAACATCGGGCGCGGCGCGGCGGAGGAATACGTGGGCCTCTACACCGACCGCTGGCTCTCGAAGGGCGACGAGCGCGACACCATTCGCAAGAAGCTGGCGTGGAACCGACTCTTCATCCGCGCGCAGGGGCCGCACATTGTCGTGCGGCTGAACGGGGTGGAGATTGTGAACTTCACCGACCCGGCGCCGCCGCCGAAATTTCTCGAGTCGGGCGTGATCGCCTTCCAAACCTATGGCGCGGAAGGCCACGCGGGCTGGGTGAGATTTCGGAACCTGCGCGTGCGGGAATTAAAGTAGGGCAGGGCGGTGGAAACGCCTCACTGCTGGCGGAGCCGTTGAAGCTGCTGCCGCGCCGTGGCGTGGTCAGGCTGGCGGCGCAGGACTTCCTCGAACTCGGTGAGCGCCTCGTTCTTCTTTCCCAGTTGCGCAAGCGCGACGCCGAGATTCAAGCGCGCCTCGATCAGCTCCGGGCGCAGCCGCACCGCCGCGCGGAATTGTTCCGCCGCTGCCGCCGGCTGCCCCTGCCGTCCGTAATTCACGCCCAGCAGAAACCGCGAGTCGCCCGAGCCGGGATCAAGCCGCACGGCCTCCGCAAAATGTCTCCCCGCCTCCGCCGCGCGTCCGAGCGCGGACAGGCACTGGCCGGCACCGAGGTGCAGCGGGGCCGCGC
>JANNGC010000701.1:0-9145 GCA_031380445.1 Pedosphaera sp. | reverse complement strand
TTGCCGAGAAGCGATTGAGCCATGCGCGGACGCTACGGAGCGAAAGCCGGGCGAACAATTTCATTCTCCGCGCGTCCACAGTTGTCAGCTTCCTTGCGGGCCGATAACTTCCGCCGCGAAACATGAGCACGCCGAGAATTCTCTACTGCCATTGCACGCACGCCCAGGTCGTGCCGAAGGAGGTCAAAGAGGCCGTGCTCAAAAAACTCTGCGACTCCGGCGTCTCCTTCGAGGCCGTGGCCGACCTTTGCGAAATGTCCGCGCGCCAGGACCCGGCGCTCAAGCGCTTGGCAGAAGGCGACTCCATCAAAATCGCCGCCTGTTATCCGCGTGCGGTGAAGTGGCTTTTCCACACCGCGAACGCGCCGTTGCCCATCACCGCGACGGAAGTTCTGAACATGCGCGTGCAGCCGGCGGAGGAAGTGACGGCGGCGCTGTTCAGTCCTGAGTTGAAACCCAATTTGCCGGCGGGCAAGGAAACGAAACCTTCCGCTGCGGAACTGCCTGCGACCGCCGCCTGATTATGAGCCTCAAAGATCAATCCACCCTCCGCGTCGTCCTCTACGAAGGCGACGGCGCGCAACCGCTCACCCCGGACGAACGCTTCACCGCTCTGACCGCCTTGCTCGAAGGCGGCTACGCCGTCACGCGCACCACCACGCAAGGCAGCGTCGCGCCGGCGGATCGCACCTCGCTGCTCGTGCTCGGGAAATTTAACGGCCCGGCTCCGCAGGCGCAGGACGCGAACGGACAAGTGACCGTGCGTTTTCAAAATCTCGCTGACACCGACGCCGCGCGTGTGGCCGACCTCGTCGAGTCAGAGCGCAACGAACGCGGCGCGGCGAAACACGGCGAGTGGCGGCCGTGGTTTCCGGTCATTGATTACGACCGCTGCACGAATTGCATGCAGTGCCTGAGCTTTTGCCTCTTCGGCGTCTATGGCGTGGACGGCGGCGGAAAAATCCAGGCGCAGAACCAGGACAATTGCAAAACCAACTGCCCGGCTTGCTCGCGCGTCTGCCCCGAGGCCGCGATCATGTTTCCGAAATACAAGTCCGGCCCCATCAACGGCGACGTGGTGAGCGCGGAAGATTTGGACCGCGAGAAGATGAAGATCGATATCAGCGCGCTGCTCGGCGGGGACGTTTATTCGATGCTCCGCCAGCGCAGCGAACGCGCGCAAACGCGCTTCAGCAAAGAACGCGACGCGAGCAAGGCGTTGACCGAGCGCCAGAAATGCCTCGTGAAACTTGCGCAATCCGGCGACATCCCGGCGGAAGTTTTGATGAGCCTGCCGTCGCCGGATGAAATCATGCGGCGTGCGGAAGAGGCGAAAGCGAAGGCCCAGGCGGCGCTGGCCGCCAATCAAGCCGCGGGCTGAGCCGCGGGCCGTCACAGGGGCAGCACGCCGTGCTGCATCACGAAACGCGCACTCCTCCACGACCACATCTTCGGAGCGCAATCTCGAAGCGGCCATCCTGCGCGAGATTGAGGCGTTCATCCTCGAACTCGGCACGGGCTTCGCCTTTCTCGAACGGCAGAAGCGCCGCACGGTGCCCGGCGAGGAAGCGCTCATCGGTCTGATGCTTTGCGCGAGCCTGCGGCACGAGACGGTGGAGTGGCCCGACTTGGAGAAGTCGGGTAACCGTGTGTCGTCTGACTGGACGGAGGTGCTGCCGAAGGAGCAGTTGCAGAGAAAGCTGCGCGAGGCCGTGCGCTTGGCGCGGGCGCGGTTGGCGGAGAAGCCGGAGGCGAAAAAGAGTTCGACAAAAAGAAAGAAGCTTCGTTGAAGGCCGCACTGGTCACGGCGACCGTCTCAACAATGAACACCATGAAGAGCAATCAGAAGGAGTTGCCCCCAAAACAACGGGAGGAACTGCTCGGCGCGTTGCAAGACCGCTTTGAGAAAAACCTGAACCGCCACAAAGGTCTGGATTGGGCCAAGGTGCAGGCCCGGCTGGAAGCCAGTGCGGAAAACCTGTGGGCGCTCTCTGAAATGGAACGCACCGGCGGCGAGCCGGATGTGGTGGGGCAGGATAAAAAGTCGGGCGAATACGTTTTTTATGATTGTTCCGCAGAAACTCCCCAAGGCCGCGTCAGCGTTTGTTACGACCGGGAAGGGCTGGAATCGCGCAAGGAACATCAGCCGAAAAACACCGCCGTGGATATGGCGGCGGCCATGGGCATTGAACTGCTGACGGAGGAGCAATATTTCGAGTTCCAGAAGTTGGGCGAGTTCGACCGGAAGACTTCGAGCTGGGTGAGGACGCCTGACGACATCAGAAAGCTCGGCGGCGCGCTCTATCTTGAGCGGCGCTATGGTCGCATTTTCGTGGGGCACAACGGTGCGCAGTCTTACTACGGCGTGCGCGGATTCCGTGGCTCGCTCAAGGTCTGACGGTGAGTTTATGAAGACGTTTTCAGGATACCGCCTCATCACCCCGGACGATTTGCACTGGCGGCCCTCCAACTTGATGCGCCTCCCGAACGCGGATTATCTGGAGCGCACCGGGAGCGAGAACATGGGCGCGCGGCTTTGGCGGTTGCCGCCCCAGAGCGCGAACACGCAGCACAAGCACCTCCGCGCGGAGGAGTTTTATTTCGTGCTGGAAGGCACGGGCCGCCTGCGCGTGGGCGACGAGACGTTGACCGTGCCGCGCCACGGCGGCGTGCTGGTCGGCCCGGATCAGTTGCGCCAGGTGTTCAACGACACCGGCGCCGAGGTGCTCTGGCTCATCATCGGCGCCCCGGAGGAGTTGGAGTTTCTGCAAGGCTCAAAGTCCCAGATGGACCTCTCGCTCATTTATCCGGTCAATCCGACGCAGTTGCCCAAGGAACTCGCCGGGGTGGTGTGGCCGCCAAAAGACTGAATTCAACTTTCGACTCGGTCACGCCTTCTTCACGAAGCACGCTTTCAATCCCACGGCGATGCCGTCCACCTTGCAGGAGATTTCATGATCGCCGTCCCCGAGTCGGATGGCTTTGGATTTCGAGCCGCCCTTGAGCACCTGCGTGCCGCCGAGTTTCAAATCTTTGATCAGCACCACACAATCGCCGTCGGCGAGCACGGTGCCGTGGGCGTCGTTGACGACGCGCGGGCCGGCGGCGGCTTCCGCTGCGGCGGCGCGCTCCCACTCGTGGCCGCAGGTGACGCATTCCCACTTCGCAGCATGTTCCAGCACATCGGTCATCTCACACATCGGGCAGGGCGGTTTGCTCATAAAAATCCAGCCTAACGCGGCGTGGCTCCAAGACTCAATCATCCGCTTGGACGAAATGCTTTCTGGTTTGCGATTTCGAGCCAGCCCGTTTTCTTCCGCCTCGACTTTGGACTTTGGACTGCGGAGTTTGGAAAACGGAACGAGTTGCAGGTTGAAAGTTGAAGGTTGCTGGCTGGCGAAGTTTGCAACCTTCAACTTTCAACTTTCAACCGGCCGCGAAACGAAATGAAACCGTCCCTGCTGATTGTGGAAGATGAGAAGACGTCGCGCGACGGATTGCGCGCGGCGCTGGAGGATCGTTTCGACATCTTCGTGGCGGAGGACGCGGCGGGCGCGTTGCAGCTTCTGGAGACGGAACACTTCGACGTGATGCTCACGGACTTCCGCCTGCCCAACGAGGACGGGATGAATCTCATCAAGCGCGCCAAGGCGCTGCCGCGTCCGCCGGTGTGCATCCTGATGACGGCCTACGGCTCGGAGGAACTCGCCGTCGAGGCGATGAAGAATGGCGCGGATGATTACATCGCGAAGGGGCGGTTGCAGATTGACGAACTCGAAATGCGGATCGCGCGCGCGGCCAAGCAGCAGAAGCTCGAAAGGGAAAACGTCACCCTCCGCGCGCAGGTGGAGAAGAAGTTTGGCTTGGAACACATCATCGGCAGCGCGCCGGTGATGGACGAAGTTTTCGAGTTGGTACGCGCCGTGGCACCCGCGCGCACGACGGTTTTGATCACGGGTGAGAGCGGCACGGGCAAGGAGTTGATCGCGAAGGCCGTTCACCAACTGAGCCCGCGCGCGAAGGGGCCGCTGGTCACGGTGCATTGCGCGGCGCTGTCGTCCACGTTGCTGGAGAGTGAACTGTTCGGGCACGAGCGCGGGGCGTTCACCGGGGCGCACGAGCGGCGCGTGGGGCGCTTCGAGCAGGCGCAGGGCGGGACGCTGTTCCTGGATGAGATCGGCGAGATTGACCAGGCCACGCAGGTGAAGTTGCTGCGCTTTTTAGGCGAAAGAACTTTTGAACGGGTTGGCTCGAACAAGACTCTCAGTGCCGATGTCCGTGTCATCACGGCGACGAACAAAAATCTCGGCGCGCTGGTGAAGGAGGGGAAGTTCCGCGAGGATTTGTTCTTCCGGTTAAGCGTGGTGGAGATTCATCTGCCGCCGTTGCGCGAGCGGAAGAATGATTTGCCGCTGCTGGTCACGGCCTTCATCAAGGAGTTCGCGACGGAGAACGGGAAGAACGTGAACGCCATCTCGCACGAAGCGATGCAGACGCTGGTGGATTATTCGTGGCCGGGGAATGTGCGCGAGTTGCGCACGGTCCTCGAGCACGCGGTGGTACTGGCGCGCGGTGACTCGATCAGCGTGCGCGACCTGCCGCAGAACATCCGCGAGGGCGACGACCGGGAACTCGGCACCGGCGATCCGCTGACCGCGCACGACCTGACGGTGAAGGAAGCCGAGAAGCAGTTGATCATCCGCGCCCTGAAGGAAGCGAACGGCAACCGCACGGAAGCGGCGGAGAAAATCGGCATGAGCCGCCGGACGCTGCACCGGAAGCTGCATGTGTATCAACTGGAGCATTTGTGAGCGAAGGGCAGGGGAGTTGAGTGTTGAAGGTTGAGAGTTGAGAGCGGGAAAATGCTCCGGCTCTCAACTCTCAACTTTCGCCTCTCAACATTTTTCAAAACATGCAAGGCACGATGCGATTGCAGGAGTGGATTCACCGCATGGAAGTCGGCGGGGGCGCGAAGTACGTGCGCTGGTGCGGCGTGGTCATCGGCTTTGCCATGCTCGCGCTGATTTACAACGCGCTGTGCTTCCGCAATTTCAACAGCCCCGAGACGATGGACATGGCGCAGCTCGGCCGGAACATCGCGCGCGGCGAAGGCTACACCACGCGCTACGTCCGGCCCCTCAGCATCGGACTCACCAGCGCGACGCGCGCGGACAAGTCGCCGTTGCTCAAGGAAGGGCATCGCGACATCTCGAACCCGCCGATCTATCCGCTCGTGCTCGCCGGGTTGCAGGCGGTGACGCCGGACGCGGGAAATTTGCTGGAGGTGAAAAACTTCAGTGTTCACCGGCCCACGCTCTACATCGTGTTGCTCAACCAACTGCTGTTCGGACTCGGTGCGCTGCTGGTTTTCCGCCTCGCGCTGAACTGGTTTGATCGCACGGTGGCGTGGATGACCGCGCTGCTCTTCCTGTTCACGGAACTCTACTGGCGGTTCACGATGTCGGGCCTGAGCACAATCCTGCTCATGGACTTGATGCTCGTGCTGGTGTGGCTGCTCAGCCGTTTCGAGCAGCGCGCGCGCGAGGCGGCGCCGGCGAAAACCTTGTTGCTCCACGCGCTGGCCATCGGCGCGGTGCTGGGGCTGGCAATGCTCACGCGCTATTCGCTCGGGTGGATGCTGCTGCCGGTGCTGGTTTTTGTCGCGGTCTGTGGCGCGCAGCAGCGGTGGCGCGCCGTGGTGGTGGTGTTCGCGGCGTTCCTCGTCATCGCTGCGCCGTGGGTGGTGCGCAATGTTCTGGCGAGCGGACTGCCCTTCGGCACGGCGACGTTTGCGGTGGTCGAAGGCACACCGGCTTTCACTGGCGACACGCTCTCACGCGCGCTCAGGCCGTCGCTCTCCGGCCTGCCGGGCGCGTCGTGGATGCTGTTCGTGAGTGTGATTCACAAGGGCATCGGCGGTGCGCGGGAAATCATCGCGTCAGACTTGCCGCGCCTCGGCGGGAACTGGTTGTGGGCATTTTTCCTGGCCGGCCTGCTGGTGCGTTTTCAAAACGTGGGCCTGAGCCGCGTGCGGTGGTTCGTCGTCGGCACGTTGTTGTTTCTGATTCCGGTGCAGGCATTCGCGCGCACGAATCTCGCGCTGGAAGCGCCCGAGGTGAATTCGGAGAACCTGCTCGTGCTGCTCTCGCCGTTCGTGCTGATGTTTGGCGTGGCTTTTTTCTTCGTGCTGTTCGAGCGGCGGGACGTGCCTTCGGTGGCTTGGCGGATCGGCGGGCTGAGTTTTTTTGCGGCGGTGGTTTCGCTGCCGATGATTTTGGTATTTTTGCCGCCGCGCCCGCAGGTCAACGCCGCGCCGTATTACCCGCCGCGCATCCAGCAGGTCGCTGCGTATCTCGATCCGCGCGAGTTGTGGATGAGTGACATCCCGTGGGCGATGGCGTGGTACGGTGAACGGCAGTGCGTGGCGGCGACGCTCAACGCGGGCAAGGCCTACTTCGACTTGAACGATTTTCACAAAACCGTGGACGGCCTCTACCTAAGCTCGCGCACCTGTGATGCGAAATTCATCTCGAACTGGTGGGGCGGCACGGAGCGGGGCTGGGCGGAGCTGTTCCTGCAAACCTTCGTGCTGCGGCAGGTGCCCAGAGGTTTCCCGCTGCGGCACTCGCCCGAGGGCTTGACCACGCTGGGCGAATTATTGCTCACCGACCGGGATCGCTGGAGCGAGGGTGTGCAAAAGTAATGTGCAAAAAGTTTGAACGGAAAGGCCGGTCTTTCTGTTTGACATGGCGTAGCGTGAATCCATACAACCCAGACCGTTCCCGTCGTGGACTTTACCCACACAACTGGAACGGGTTATTGAATAACGGAATTATGAAGCAAGTTTTGACTTCCGCCGGCGTGCTGGCACTCAGTGCCGCGTCACTTTGCGCCCTTGACCCCGAGATGACGCGCCAAGCTTCCGGTGGCCCGTTCTCCCTCTCCGGCACCGTGCGCGGTTTCTACGACGACAACATCAACACCGCCCCGGACAATTCAAAAGCCCGGGAAGACAGTTTCGGTTTTTCAGTGACGCCCGCCGTTCACGTCAATCTTCCTTTTGAACAGACTTTTCTCAGCTTGGGATACCTGTACACGCTTTCGTGGTACGACAACCGCAGTCCGCGTAACATCGATCAGACGCATGAGTTCAACGCCAAACTGCGTCACCACTTCAGCCCCCGTCAGAGCATCGCGGTGGACGACGCTTTCGTTTTCACTTCGGAGCCGACCATTCGCGACCGTTCGTATGGCATCAACACGGATCCCACCAAAGGCGATACGGGCCGGAGCCGCAGCACGGTCTATCATAATTACGGCAACATTAATTACTCTTTGGGATTAACGCCCACGGTCGGGATGAGTCTGGGGTATGCCAACCACTGGTATGATTACACTGCGGATGGCGATTTGAGCCGTTCAGCGCTTTTGGATCGTATCGAGCACCTCATTCGCGCTGACCTTACCTACGATTTCAGCCCGAAGCTGACCGGAGTGGTGGGTTACACTTTTGGGTTCACCACCTTCACGGGTGATGAGTTAATCACGAAGGACAATCCAGACACAACCGAGGTGGAGCCGTCTCTGAAAAGCGATGACCGCGACAGTCGTTCGCATTACGCTTACCTTGGGCTGGATTACGACATCACCGCAAAATTCCGGGCTTCAGCCCGTGTGGGTGCCCAGTTCAGCGAATATCCTGATTTGGATGAAAGCTCGGCCAATCCCTACGCGGATGTCTCCGTCAACTACAAGGTTTTCAGCTCGACCTCGATAGAAGCCGGAGTTCGCCATACCCGCAACGCCACGGACGTGGCCTCGGTCAAAGACGGCCAGCCCACTTTGGATGCGGTCAGCACTGCGGTCTATGCTCAGTTGAGCCAGCAGATTACCCGTCAGCTTACCGGCAGTCTGCTCGGCCAGTACCAACGCTCGGTCTTCAATGACGGTAACAACGACAACCGCAGCGAATACATGTGGCTGCTCGGGGCGAACCTCGCCTACTCCTTCAACCGCCACTGGTCCTGCGAGGCGGGTTACAACTACGATCAGCTGACTTCGGGCGTCAAGGAAGGCAACCGCAGCTACGATCGCAACCGCGTTTATGTCGGCGTGACGGCGCGTTACTGACAAAACTTCCCCCCGGAAACTTTGAACAAATCTGCTGGAGGCTGGACTAAAGAGTTCAGCCTCTTTTTTTAATTTGCTATGGAACCGACGAAAACTGACGAGAAGACATTTGGCGGCACGGAAACGAAGCTCCACTTTCTTGACTACTGGCGTATCATCCGCATCCGCAAGACGGTGATCCTGACCGTGTTCCTGCTCGTCGCGCTTACGACGACCGTGGTGACCTTCCTCCTCCCAGAGTCCTACTCTAGCATGGTGAAGATTTCCGTGGAGCAGGACATGCCGGACGTGGACGCGGGCGGGCGCGGCTTCATGCCGGGCTACCGGCCCACGCCTGATCCGTTCTTCCTGCAAACGGAATTCCAGCGCATCCAGTCCAAGCCTGTGCTCTACAAGGTGATCGAAGAGTTGAAACTTCAGGAACAATGGGGCCGTAAATACAAACAGCCCGGTCCGCTCAGCCGGGACCGGGCCTACGCGATTCTGAAAGGTTCCTTTGCCGTCAACCAGTCGCAGAACACCACGCTCGTGGAAATTCGCGCCTACAGCGACAACAAGGACGAGGCCGCCACCATTGCCAACACCATCGCGGATGTCTACAAGTCCGAGCGTGGGCGGCGGCATGATGATCTGGTCAGCAACGGCCTCCGCGTCCTGCGCGAGCGACTGGCGGAGAAGGAGGCGGCAGTTTCCAACCAGCTCCACGCCGTGAACCGGCTGCGCGAGGTTCTGAAAATTTCCGACCTTGATGCGATGGGCAACCAGCCCACGCTCACGCTCGACAATGACACGTTGCGCCACATTAGTTCCTCTTTGCGCGAGGCCGAGCTGCGTCTCGTGGATGCGCGCAGCGTCTACCTGGGCCTGGCCGGTCTGAACCGCGAGGAGTTGAAACAGTCTGCGCCCGGGCAGTCGCAGGTCGGCGGCCATATTTCCGAGCTGATCAGCTCGGAGAACGCGACCCGGCAGAAGCTCGCCGACATGCTCACCCAGTTTGGTGATGAGAATCCCGAGG
>JANNGC010000642.1:0-2038 GCA_031380445.1 Pedosphaera sp. | reverse complement strand
CGGGCTTTCCAGCCCGCAGCAACATGCTCCGGCCGGACGCGTTCGTCTTTGAAGAAGTTTTCCTGCCTTCGAACATTGCTGCGGGCTGGAAAGCCCGCGCTCCGTCACCGCCCGCTCAACTGCTCGCGCTGGTGTAGTGCCGCACGGAGAAGCGCCAGCCGAGTTCGGAGACCACGGCGCAGGCCAGCATCATGCCGAGCAGCAGCAGGAGTTGTCCGGGCGAACTGATTTTCGCGACGAGAAATTTCGCCGGCACATTCGCCACCAGCACCATGGGGATGACAAAGGTGAAGACCATTTTGAACACGCCGCGATAGGCCGCGTCGGGCAGGCGCGAGATATTAAAGAGGCTGTAGTAGCCCCACACGATGCCCTGCGCGCGCACCGTCCAGAAGCTGATCGTGGTGAGCAGGAACATCAGCGAGTAGTGAATCAAAATGCCGGCCAGCGCCGCGACGGCAAAGCCGAGGAACTGCAGGGCCGTGGGCACGAGCGCGAGCTGGTGCAGCGCGTAGCCGATGACGGCGAGCGCGGAGGCGGCGTTGATGAAGGAGCCGAGGTCCACCTTGCGCAGCGAGAGGAGGAAGCGGGTGTTGACGGGCAGCAGCAGCATGAAGTCGAGCCGTCCGGTGCGGATGAGTTCGGACATCTCCATGCAGTTGGTCAGGAAGAACGCCTGGAAAATTTGCTGGATGAAATGCGACGCGCCGAGCAGCAGCACCACTTCCCATTTCGTCCAGTCGCCGATGTGGTCAGTGTGCGAGTAGATGACGGAGATGAAGGAGAGTTGCAGCCCGAACCAAAGCATCTCGACGACGATCCAGAGCAGGAAGTTCGCCTTGAAGCTCATCTCGCGGATGATGGAGTTGCGCCAGAGTGCGAGGTAGATGGTCCAGTAGCGGCGGAAAGAAAAACCACGAAGACACGAAGACACGAAGGGGTCTTGTCCCGATGATTCTCTTGGTGCCTTGGTGTCTTTGTGGTTCATCTTACCCTCCCACCGCCGCGTATTTGCGGATGCCGCGCGCCCACATGAAGCGCGCGAAGAGATACGCGGCCACGACCCAAAGGAATTGAATGACCAAGCCTTGCGCCAGCGCCGCGCCGGTGGCCTTGCCCACGTAAATGCTCACGGGGAAAAACAGCATGAAGGGAAACGGCGTGAACGACAGAATCTGCGTCAGCACCGGCGGCAGAATATCGAGCGGGAACATGTGGCCGCCCGCGATGTATTCGAACGCGAACAGGATGAAGATGAACGTCGAGACCTCCAGCACCCAGAAGGCGAGCAGCGCCATGGCGTAGGAGCTGAAGAACTGGAGCAGCGCCGTCATCGCCACCGAGAGCGTGAACCATCCGACCGTGGCGAGGTCGGCGGGCATGACGAAGTATTCGCGCTGGAACCAGATGAACAGCACCGTGGGCACCAGCGCCACCGCGGTGTAAATCGCGCGGCCGGCGAGGAAGAGGCAGAGGCGATACTTGAGGTAATCAATGGGCTTGACGAGGAACTGGCTGATGTTGCCGTCGCGAATGTCGGCGGCGATCTGCCAGTCATCCTCGCTGACCATGGTGAGCATGTTCACGATGGTCACGACGAGGTAGTAGGAAATCATCTGGGCCAGCGTGTAGCCGTTGATGGTGGTGTCGCGCCCGCCATAAACGGTCTGCCAGAGCGAGATGGTGGCGATGAGCGGGAGCAGCGAGAAGCACGCGCGAAACAAAAAGTTCACGCGATACACGAGCTGGTTCTGAATCCCGATGTTCAGGACGTGGAGATATTTTTTCACGCGCCGCGTTTTGTGCTTCGAGCGCGGACAGGAGTAAGAGCAGCGCGCGAGCGAGGCAAGCGTTCGTAACGCCGGCTTTCCAGCCGGCAGGTTGCGAGACTTTCCAGTCTCGTGTTGGTGTTCCCGTGCCTGGCCGTGTGGGTTTGAACTGAATGAGCTGAACAAAGCCGCCCCATTGGAACGGGAGGTTGGAAAACCTCCCGACCTGCCGACTGGAAATTCGGCGCTACGGCGGAACGCCGGCTTTC
>JANNGC010000683.1:0-6260 GCA_031380445.1 Pedosphaera sp. | reverse complement strand
AGACCAGAACAGTGTCAAAATGCACCTCGTCACCCCATGAAACCAACCCTGCTCATTCTAGCGCTCGTGGTTCTGCTCGGCGGCCACGCCCGCGCGGCGGAAAATCCGTCCCGCCCCAACATCCTCATCATTCTCAGCGACGACGTGGGGTTCTCGGACCTCGGCTGTTACGGCGGGGAAATTGCCACGCCGAATCTGGATGCGCTGGCGGCGGGCGGGGTGCGCTTCACGCAGTTCTACAACACGGCGCGGTGCTGTCCCACGCGCGCGTCCTTGCTCACGGGGTTGCATCCGCATCAGGCGGGCATCGGGCACATGATGGATGATCGCGGGCGCGACGGCTATCGCGGCACGCTGAACCGCCAGTGCGTGACCATCGCGGAGGCGTTGAAGCCGGCGGGCTATCGCAATTACGCGGTGGGCAAATGGCACGTCACGCCGGGGCAGACGGCGAAGCTGCTCACGGCCACGAACAACTGGCCGCTCCAGCGCGGGTTCGATCGCTTCTACGGCACAATTCACGGCGCGGGGAGTTACTTCGATCCGAGTTCGCTCACGCGCGACAACCAACTGCTCACCGTGGCGAACGACGCGGAGTATCAGCCCAAGCAATTTTATTACACCGACGCGATTGCGGATCACGCGGTGAAGTTCATCCGCGAACACGCTCGCGCGCAAACCAACCAGCCGTTCTTCCTCTACACCGCGTTCACCGCCGCGCACTGGCCGTTGCACGCGAAGGAATCGGACATTGCCAAATACAAGGGGCGCTATGACGGCGGCTACGAGCCGGTGCGCGCGGCGCGGCGGGCGAAGTTGAAACAGCTCGGTCTGCTCGATGAGAAATGGCCCGAGGTCGCGCCCGCTGAGAAGTGGGCGGACGTGAAGAACAAGGCGTTCGAGGCGCGCGGCATGGAGGTGTACGCCGCGCAGCTCGACAGCATGGACCAAGGCATCGGGCGCATCATCGCCGAGCTGAAGGCGCAGGGGCAGTTCGAGAATACGCTGATTTTTTATCTGCAAGACAACGGCGCGTGCGCGGAACTGATCGGGCGCGGGACAAATTTCACCGCGCGCGCCGCCGCGCCCTCGCTCCCGCCGATGGCGAAGGACGCGCCGCAATTCGACAGCACGCCCAAGCAGACGCGCGACGGCTGGCCGGTGCGCGGCGGACTCGGCGTGATGCCGGGCGGGCCGGACACGTACCTCGCCTACGGACGCGGCTGGGCGCAGGTGAGCAACACGCCGTTCCGCGAATACAAACACTGGACGCACGAGGGCGGCATCAGCACGCCGCTCATCGCGCACTGGCCGGCGGGTGTGGAAGCGGCGCGGCGCGGCGCGTTGGAGAGGCAGCCCGGGCAGTTGGTGGATTTGATGGCGACGTGCCTTGACGTGGCGGGCGCGAAGTATCCGGCGGAGTTTCGTGGTGAGAAAATCAAACCGCTCGAAGGGGCGAGCCTGCGCCCGGTCTTCGCGGGAAAATCTATTGCACGCGCGAAGCCGCTGGTCTGGGAGCACGAGGGCAACCGCGCCCTCCGCGATGGAAAGTGGAAGCTCGTCGCGAAGGAAAATCAGCCGTGGGAACTCTACGACCTCGACGTGGATCGCGGCGAACAGCGCAACCTCGCCGCCGCCGAGTCCGAGCGTGTGCAGAAAATGTCCGCGCAGTGGGACGCCTGGGCTGCACGCTGCGACGTGCTGCCGCTTGGCGCGTGGCGCGCGAAGAGCGATGCGACCGGCACGAACGGGAGCAAAGCAACGCGCTTCATGCTCAAGGTCGGCGACCATCTCGACCGCTCCGAAGCACCCGCCATCGTCGGACGCGGCCTCACGATCACGGCGAAGTTTGACGCGAGCACGGCGAAGACCGGAGTGCTGGTCGCGCAAGGCGGTTCTACGCACGGCTACGCGCTGTTTCTGGCGGACGGCCAATTGCATTTCGTCGTCCGCAGCCGCGCGGGCGTGGCGACCGCGAGCGCGCCCGGCCTCCGCACCGGCGCACACACCGCGACCGCACGGCTTGACGCCGCTGGCACGCTCACTCTCGCCCTCGACGGGCAGCCAGCCGTCACCGCGTCCGCGCGCGTCCGCATCGCCGCGCAGCCGGCCGACGGACTCGACGTCGGCTCGGACGAGGGCGGGGCCGTCGGGCCATACGCCGCGCCCAACCGGTTCACCGGCACCATCGGAGCCATCACCCTCGAACTCGATCCGCCCTGAGCGTCGGCAAGGCTGTGGTCAATCAAGACGCCGCCGCCGGGTAGTGGGTCCGTTTGAATTTGGAACTCAAGAACTCAGGAAGAGACGAAGATGAAACCACGCTGTTCCTGAGTTCCTGAGTTCCAAATTTATGCTCGTTCCGGGCGAGGGCTGAAGCTGACCCACGACCGCCGCCGCACGACCGGCCCAGGCCGGGCGCCGCGCCGAGTTGGTGCCTCCGGGCGCAACTTGAAACGGTTGGTGAAAGCCGGGCCGGTGCCGAGGCGAGCGGCACTTTACTTTCCCGGACGGTTCGTTTTGAGTCGCGGCCATCCATGAAAAATCTCCCGCTGTTGCTCGCGCTCCTTGGTCTGGCCATGTGCGCCGGCGCGGCCCGCGCGGCGGAGCGTCCGAACATTCTCCTGTGCATTGCGGACGACGCGTCGTGGCACCACTTCGGCGCGAACGGCGACCCGGTGGTCCGCACGCCGAACTTTGATCGCGTGGCGCGCGAGGGGGTGAATTTCAAAAACGCTTTTTGCTCGTCGCCCAGTTGCACGCCCTCGCGCGGCGCGCTGCTCACCGGCCAGCAGTTCTGGCGGCTCGAGGACGGCGCGAATCTCTGGAGCCGCTGGCCGAACCAATTCGCCGTCTATCCCGATGGACTCGCGCAGGCGGGCTATCACGTCGGGCTGCAAGGCAAGGGCTGGGGACCGGGCAACTTTACCTTCGGCGGGCGCTCGAATAATCCCGCCGGCTCCGGGGTGAAGGACTTCGCGACGTTTCTGAAAAGCAAACCGGCGGCGCAACCCTTCTGCTTCTGGTTCGGCAGCACGGACCCGCACCGGCTCTACGAACGCGGCTCCGGCGTGAAGTCGGGCTTGAAACTCGCGGACGTGAAGGTGCCGCCGTACCTGCCGGACACGCCCGCCGTGCGCAGCGACATCCTCGACTACTATTTCGAGATCGAGCGGTTTGACCGCGACCTCGGCGCGATGTTGAAGCTGCTCGAAGCCGCGGGCCAGTTGGACAACACGCTGGTCGTCGTCACCAGCGACAACGGCTGGCCCTTCCCGCGCGGCAAGGCGACGTGCTACGACGCGGGCGCGCGGATGCCGCTGGCCGTGCGCTGGCCCGCGCGCGTGAAGGGCGGGCGCACCGTGGAGGATTTCGTGAGCCACACCGATCTCGCGCCGACGTTTCTCGCCGCCGCCGGACTCACGCCTTCGCCGGACCTGACGGGAAAAAGTTTGCTGCCGTTGCTCGCGTCCGGGAAATCCGGCCAGGTCGAGGCGGCGCGCGATAAAATGTTTTTTGGACGCGAGCGCCACGCCAGCGTGCGCGCGGGCAACGTGGGCTACCCCGTGCGCGCCCTCCGCACCGCTGACTTTCTTTACCTGCGGAACTTCGAGCCGGAGCGCTGGCCCGCTGGCGACCCGCCGCTCTACGGCGATGTGGATCAGCACCACGACATTGACGGTTCGCCGAGCAAGCAGGCGGTGGTGGAACACGACGGCAGCGCCGGGGCGAAGCGGCGGTTCGATCTCGCCTTCGGCCTGCGGCCCGCCGAGGAACTCTACGACCTGCGCGCCGACCCGTGGCAGATGACCAACGTGGTGGACGAGACACGTTTCGCCGCCGCGAAGAAAAACCTTCGCGCGGAACTCGACCAACACCTCACCGCCACGAAAGACCCGCGCGCTTCCGGCAAGGGCGGCGAGTTCGACCGCTACTTCTACGTCACCGGCGGCGGCACCAACCGTCCCGTGCAAAAAAGGCCATGAAAATTCTCCACCTGCTCCTTCCGTGTCTGCTGTGTCTTCCGTGGTTCACCCGCGCCGCCGCGCCCACACGGCCCAACGTCGTCATCTTTCTCGCCGATGATTCAGGCTGGGGCGACTACAGCATCAATGGGAACACGAATGTTCGCACGCCGAACATTGATGCCATCGCGCGCGCCGGGGCCTTGCTGAACCGGTTCTACGTCTGCGCAGTCTGTTCTCCCACGCGCGCGGAGTTTCTGACCGGGCGGTATCACCCGCGCACCGGTGTGCGTGGGGTCTCGACGGGACAGGAGCGGTTGAACACGGATGAGAAGACGCTGGCGGATGCGTTCAAGGCGGCGGGCTACGCCACCGGTGCGTTCGGCAAATGGCACAACGGCAGCCAGTGGCCGTATCATCCGAATGCGCGCGGCTTCGATGAATACTACGGCTTCACCTCCGGCCACTGGGGCGAGTACTTCAATCCGCCGCTGGAGCACAATGGCCAGCCGGTGCGCGGGAAGGGATTCATCGCGGACGATCTCACGACGCACGCCCTCGAGTTCATCGAGAAGAACCGCGCGAAGCCCTTTCTCTGTTACGTGCCGTTCAACACGCCGCATTCGCCGTGGGCGGTGCCGGATGAGTATTGGCAGCGCTTCAAGGACCAGCCCCTCGGACTGCGCGCCACCGAGGCGGGCAAAGAGCAGTTGGATCAAACACGCTGCGCGCTGGCGATGATGGAGAACCTCGATGACAACGTGGGCCGTGTGCTCAAGCGTCTCGATGAACTCAAACTCGCCGACAACACCATCGTGATCTATTTCTCGGACAACGGACCGAATGGACATCGCTGGACCGGCGGCATGAAGGGAACCAAAGGCACCACGGACGAAGGCGGCGTGCGCTCGGTGTTTTTCCTGCGCTGGCCGGCGGGCGGCATCAAGGCGGGCACGGTGGTGCAGGAGATTGCGGGCGCGATTGATCTCCTCCCCACGCTTACCGCGCTGGCCGGAGTGCAGCGGGTTGGCGACAAGCCGCTCGACGGGCGGAATCTCTCGCCGCTGTTGTTGCGCGGCCAGGACGCTGATTGGGCGCCGCGCCTGATCTACTCGCACCAAAACGGCAACGTCAGCGCGCGCTCGCAGCAATACCGTCTCGACCATCGCGGCGCGCTCTTCGACCTGCTCGCCGACCCCGGCCAGACGAAGAACATCGCGGGTGATCAGCCGGACCTGGCCGCGCAGATGACGAAGGCGGTGGCCGACTGGCGTGCGGAAGTGTTGCCCAAGTCGAAGGACGACCGTCCGTATCCCGTCGGCTACGCCGAGTTCCCGCGCACGCCGCTGCCCGCGCGTGACGGCGAGCCGCACGGCGGCGTGAAGCGCAGCGCCGGGGCACCGAACTGTTCTTACTTCGTCAACTGGACGAACCTCGACGACCGGATGACATGGGACCTCGAAGTGAACACGACCGGCACTTACGACGTGGAGATTCTCTACACCTGTCCCGTGGCCGACGCTGGTTCCACCATCGAACTGGACTTCAACGGCAAGAAACTCTCCGGCCGAGTCACGCCGGGTTGGGATCCGCCGCTCTACACCAATCAAGACACCATCCCTCGTCCCAATGGCGAATCGAAGATGAAGGAATTTCGCCCGCTCATCCTCGGCTCCATGCGTCTCGAAAAAGGCCGCGGCCCGCTCACGCTGCGCGCCATGAAAATTCCCGGCCAACACGTCATGGACGTGCGTCAATTGAACCTCACCCTCCGAAAATAAATTTATGCACCTCAAACTTCTGCTCCTGGCCCTCGGCCTTTGCGGCCTCACCGTCCGCGCGGCGGAACCGGCGCGGCCCAACATCCTCTACATCATCTCCGACGATCTCGGTTACGGCGATCTCGGCTGCTACGGCGCGAAGCAGGTGAAGACGCCGCACCTCGACCGGCTCGCCAGCCAGGGCTGCCGCTTCACGGACGCCCACTCCACGGCCACCGTTTGCACGCCGACGCGCTACGCGCTGCTCACCGGGCGCTACGCGTGGCGGCAGACGGGCACGGGCATCGCGCCCGGCGACGCGCCCGCGCTGATCCCGTCCGGCACCGTGACCGTGCCTTCGATGCTCCGGGCGGCGGGCTACAAGACCGGGGTGGTGGGCAAGTGGCATCTCGGTTTGGGCGATGCACCGAAGACCGATTTCAATGGCGACATCAAGCCCGGCCCGCTGGAACTGGGCTTTGATTATGCGTTCTACATTCCTGCGACGGGCGATCGCGTCCCGTGCGTGCTGGTG
>JANNGC010000597.1:0-1665 GCA_031380445.1 Pedosphaera sp. | reverse complement strand
CGCGACGCGCGCGGTGAGCGGATTGGATGAATCGGTCATGGCGCGCGCCAGTTCTAGCCGACCGCTGCCGTGCTGAAAGCCTTTGTCTGCCGAGCCGCCGAGCGCTTCAAGAAAACGGCGCGGCACCGGATCGCCCGGCGTCTTGTGATTGCCACGCACGAAGAGGACTTCGTCCAGCCCCGTGCCATCGACGAGCGACGGCACGCGACTCGGGTCGGGCAATTCGCCGGCCACGCGCTGATACTCCTCGACGAGCGAGGCAAGCCGACGGGACGGCGCGCTGTCCCCATCGCCTTCGAGCAAGCCATGCCGCAGCACCCAGTCGAGCTGTGCGATCTTCAGGCTCGCGTTGTCAGTCGCATCGACGCGCCCTTCGCTCCAACTCGTAACTGCATCCCGCACCACCGACGCCGTCAGCTCCGTCATCGCGAACGGCTTCGCCAAGGCTGGCGGCGACGAGTGCTCCGAGAAGACGACGCGGCTCACCGCGAGCCAGCCGTTCGGCGCGAAGCCCTTCTTGTGGCCATCCTCCGCCGGGTCGGGTGTCGAGACGTCGCTGAACTCGAGGTAAGTCCGGTGACCTTTCCACATCTCCACGTCGATGGTGATCCACTTGAACTCATCGTGATCCAGCGCCCTGTGCAATCGCCCGTAAATCGGGTCGCGAATCATCGTGAAGTTATCGACCGGAAGGCGGACGCGGCTCTCGCGTCCCGCCGCCAGGACGTGGATGAAGCGATTGCTGATCGTGAATGTCGGCGAACGCAGCGCGCCTTGGAGCCGCTGGGCCAGCGCGCCGCTGTGCGCCACCGGTTCGAGGAAAAGATTGGTCACCGACCTCTTCACATCGCCCACGATGAAATCTCCCGCTGGTGCCGGCGCGCGTCCGAACGCCTCGCCGTCGAAGAACCAGCCGGAAAAATCCTGATGCCGAAAATCGGCGAAGACCGTGTCGTTCGGTCGCGCCGTGCCGGCGGAATTGTCCGTCGGGCGGGTCTTCCCAATCTCAGCGAGCGCGCGGACCCAGCGCTCCAGCTTGTCGCTCTTGAGCTGAGATTCTTTCGCCACGGTGCTTGCCGGCGCGCCGCGCGAGACCTCGTTTGCCGCCACCAGGTAATCTTTGGTGCGCTCCGCCGCTCCGGTCCAAACGGCCCCCAGCGCCGCGCGGATGTCCTGCTTCAAAGCGTGCAGTCGTGTCACGCTCGCGGTCAATTTCTCCGGCGCGTCGATGGAACGCTGCGCGTAGCGCGAGCTGCCGAGCACGCCGTAGAGCGCGTAGTAATCCTTGGTCGAGATGGCGTCGAACTTGTGGTCGTGACAACGCGCACACGACAGCGTGACGCCGAGGAAGGTCTTACTCAGCACGTCGAGCTGATTGTCGATGAGCTCGGCCTGGTGCAATCGCACGTCCACCGGCGAATGATCGCGCTGGCCCAGCCAGTAGAATGCCGGGCCGATGATCGACTCGTTGAAGCCCTCGGTCGGATGACGGCGCGGCGTCTCCAGCAAGTCGCCCGCGACGTGCTCGGTCAGGAATTGATCGTAAGGCAGGTCCGCGTTCAGGGCCCGAATCACATAGTCGCGATAGCGCCAGGCATTGTCGATCGGATAGTCGAACTCGTGGCCGAGCGTCTCCGAGTAACGCGCCAGATCGAGCCAGTGCCG
>JANNGC010000590.1:0-7700 GCA_031380445.1 Pedosphaera sp. | reverse complement strand
GCGCGCTCCCGCAAGGGCGTCCCGATGGCACACAAGCTCGCACTCGAACTCTTGGACGCTTCCGCTGATCAAGGGTCAGCGGTGAAGAAGAAGCAAGACGTCCTCAAGATGGCGCAGGCGAACAAGGCGTTCGCGCATTTCCGCTGGTAGAGAGCAATCTTAACCCTGCGCCCCGAGAGCGGAAGCCATCGGGGCGCTTTTATTATCTAAACTTATGGCAGAAGCAGTCATCGAAACCGGCAACCCGATCAATTCACCGCTCCGGCAGTACACGCTCGAGCACACCCGCAACATCGGCATCGCCGCGCACATTGACGCGGGCAAGACGACGACGACCGAGCGTATTCTTTTTTACACCGGCCTGATTCACAAAATCGGCGACGTCGATGACGGCAACACCGTGACCGACTGGATGGAGCAGGAAAAGGAGCGTGGCATCACGATTACTTCCGCCGCTGTCACCTGTTACTGGACTCAGAAGGCGACGAAGCCCGGCGAAGATAAGCTGAACAAGTCGTATCTCAACGTCCCGCATCGCATCAACATCATCGACACCCCCGGCCACGTGGATTTCACGGCCGAAGTGGAGCGTTCGATGCGCGTGCTCGACGGCGCGGTCGCCGTGTTCTGCGGCGTGGCCGGCGTGCAACCGCAATCGGAAACGGTCTGGCGTCAGGCGACGAAGTACAAAGTCCCGCGCATCGCGTTCATCAACAAGATGGACCGCACCGGCGCGAACTTTGACAATGCGCTCAACGACATGCGCAAGAAGCTCAACGCGTATGCCTTCCCGATTTTCCTGAACATCGGCGCGGAAGATCAATTCCTCGGCGTCATTGACGTCGTGAGCCAGAAGGCCATCATCTGGGGCCCGGGCGACGTGCAGAACGAAGGTCTGAACTACGAAGTCACCGACATTCCGCCCGAGCACAAGGAACGCGCCGAGGCCGCGCTCGCCGAACTCATTGATGCCGTGTCCAACAAGGACGACATCATTGCCGAGATGGTGCTCGAAGAGAAACCCATTGACGTCATCTCGCTCAAGGCCGGCATCCGCCGCCTGACCTGCAAGATTGAATTCGTGCCCGTGCTCTGCGGTTCCGCGTTCAAGAAGAAGGGCGTGCAAGTGCTCGTTGACGCCGTCATCGACTACCTGCCCAGCCCCATTGACATTCCGCAGGCCGAAGGTCACGAACCCGGCACGGAGAACAAAGTCACCGTGGCGTCAGATAACCGCGCGAAGTTCTGCTCACTCGCCTTCAAGCTCTGGACCGATCCCTACGCGGGCAAGCTCGTCTTCTTCCGCGTCTATTCCGGCCAGCTCAAGAAGGGCGACAACATTTACAACCCGCGCACGCGCCGCCGCGAGCGCGTCAGCCGCCTGATGATCATTCAAGGCAGCGAGCGCAAGGACGTGGAATGCGCCTACTCCGGCGACATCGCCGCACTGGTTGGTCTGCGCAACATCACCACCGGCGACACGCTCTGCGACGAAGATTTCGACGTCGCGCTCGAACCGCCGACCTTCCCCGAGCCGGTCATCAGCATGGCCGTCGAACCGAAGACCAAGCAGGACCGCGACAAGATGTCGGAAGGTCTGCAGCGTCTCGCGGAAGAAGATCCGACGTTCCGCTGCTTCACCAACGAAGAGACCGGCCAGCTCATCATCGCGGGCATGGGCGAGTTGCATTTGGAAATCATCTGCGACCGTCTCAAGCGCGAATTCAAAGTTGAGTCCAACTCTGGCGCTCCCCAGATCGCCTATCGCGAAACGATTACGAAGGCTGCGGAAGGTGAAGGCAAATTCATCCGTCAGTCCGGCGGTCGCGGTCAATACGGCCACGCCTGCGTCAACGTCATGCCCAACGAAAAGGGCAAGGGCGTCGAGGTTTTGAACAAGGTCGTCGGCGGTGCGATTCCGAAGGAATACATCCCGGCCGTCATTAACGGCATCGAGGAAGCGATCAAGAGCGGCGTCTATGCCGGCTACCAGGTCATTGACATCCGGGTGGAGGTCACGGACGGCTCGTTCCACGAAGTGGACTCGAACGAACTCGCGTTCAAGATGGCGGGCATCTTCGCGTTGAAAGACGCGTTCAAGAAGGCCGGCCCGATTCTCCTCGAACCGATCATGAAGGTCGAAGCCACCACGCCCAGCGACTACCAGGGCGACATTGTCGGCGACATCAGCCGCCGCCGTGGCGCGATTGAAAATATTGACGCGAAGTTCGGTCAGGTCGCGGTCAACGCCCGCGTGCCGCTCGCCGAAATGTTCGGTTACTCCACGGCGATTCGCTCGCTGTCCAAGGGCCGCGCCAGCTACTCGATGGAACCGTTCTCTTTCGAGCAGGTGCCGAACAGCGTGCTGACCACGATCCTTGACGAAGCCGCGAAGAAGCCGGCGGCGCGCTCGTAATCGCAGATTCAATTCACGAAGAACGGCTGGAGCAATCCAGCCGTTTTTTTTGTCAGAGTCCTGCAAGGACGGAAGACAATAGCCCAGCACTTGAGTGCTGGGCTTGTCGGCGAAGGGGAACAAGTCCCGAAGGGACGAAAGAAATATCCCGTGATTCTTTCGCCCCTCCGGGGCTTGTCACCGTTGGCAAATCAAACCCAGTGCTGAAGCACTGGGCTATTGTCTCCCGTCCCTGCGGGACTTCGGCGCGCGTGAGCGTGTGATTCACTCTTCCGCTCGATTCCCCATTTGACACCCGCGCCCTCTCCCCAGATTCTCCGCGCGTCGATGTCCTCGAATCTGGCCATGCACAACGAGCAGCACGCGGCGAAAGCCCCGCGCGGTGCCGCCGTCATTTGGCCGATGATTCCGGCCCAGCGCGTCGCCACGCGCGGGCGGTTTTCGAGAACGAGATAAACCCAATACTCTTTCCGAACCCGCCGTGGCCCGGCGGGTTTTTTGTTTCCCGCCACCACGTTGATTCGAAAGAGCCAACGCACCAATGAACGAACACAGCCAGACCAAAGCTCCGACCGCGATGCTCCTCGCGGCCTTCGCCACCATCTACCTTTTATGGGGCTCGACCTACACGGCCATCCGCATCGTCGTGGAGACGCTGCCGCCGTTCCTCGCCGCCGGCGTGCGCTTCCTGATCGCCGGTGGCCTGATGCTCGCCGTGCTCGCCGCGCGCGGCACTCCCCTGCCCTCGCGCGCGCTGTGGCGGCACGCGACCATCACCGGCACGCTCATGCTCGTGGGCGGCAACGGCCTGGTGATGTGGGCCGAACGCACGCTCAGTTCCGGCTTCACCGCGCTGCTCATCGCACTCGTGCCGGTGTGGTTCGCGCTGCTTGACTGGGCGCGGCCGCGCGGCGCGCGTCCGCAGTTCAAGACCGTGGCGGGAATTTTCGTGGGCTTCCTCGGCATCGCGCTGCTCGTGCAGGCGCGCGGTGGATTCGCGAGCATGAACGGCCAGTGGGCCGGCGCGCTCGCCATCATCGTCTCCGGCTTTTGCTGGGCAGGCGGAACGCTCTGCGCGAAGTATCAGCCCAACACCGCCTCGCCGTGGATGACCTCCGCCGCGCAAATGCTCTGCGGCGGCGTGGGTCTGATGATCGTCGCCCTGGTGCGCGGCGAACCGTGGCACACCGACTGGTCACAAGTCAGCGGCCGCTCCGTGGCCGCGCTCGGCTACCTCATCGTGTTCGGCTCGTGGATTGCCTACAGCGCCTACGTCTGGCTGCTGCACAACACCACGCCCGCGCGCCTCTCCACCTACGCCTACGTGAACCCCATCATCGCGGTCTTCCTCGGCTGGGTCTTGCTCGGTGAAAAAGTGAACAGCGGAATGCTCTGGGCTGCGGCCGTCATCGTGCTCGGCGTGGCGACGATCACGGTACCGCCGTCCGCCGTGGCGTCCGTGTTCCGCCGCTGTACGCGCTGTTTGTTTGCGCGCATGAAGACGCTGTAGGCGGCGATGTTCGGCAGACGATGGCTTCTGAACATGTGCCAGACGTGAGAACTGGAAGTCAAACTGGGGGCGCGGAGCCACATGGCGCGGCCAGAATTTAGTGCCAACGAAGGCGTGGCAATGGACGGCAACTGACGAAGTGCAAAGACAGACGGTCTGACGATGCATGTGGCTCGTCTTGGACTTGAAGATTTCAGTAGTAACTCACGCGCAGCCGGTAAAAGAAGTTTCCGGGCGGCTGAATTTCCCCAAGGCGAACCGTCAGAGGATCTGGGTAGAGCGAGAAATTAAAACCTCCGTCCACAGTTCCCACATATGTCCAGGTAATGAAATCCGTCGAGCGTTCGATGGCGTGGCGGACTCGCGGACAGGTGCTGAAGCGCAGGATCAATTCAAAACCGCCGTTGGTCGCCGTGGCGCTCATCGACAGCCTGGGTTGGTAACGTTGGCGGAAGTAGGTGACGCTGGCGGGTTTGGCCAGAAGCTGATTCAGGCTGGTGCGCCCGGGCGAACCGGTGTTCATGTCAATGCAGTTGTCATTCAGGGAGGCGCTGTTGAACAGAGGCAGGCTCACCAACGGCGCAAGATTGGAAATGCAGTTGGCGGAAAAGTCGCCGTGTCTCAGGTTGGTCAGGCCGGAGAGCGGGGTCAGATCGGCGATGGCGTTGCTCGCAGCATACAGAATCGCGAGGTTCGACAACCCGGACAGCACCGACAGATTGGAAATTCCCGTCGAGGAAATGTTCAAATCCCACACCGACGTCGGCAACGGTGCCCAGTTCGTGATCGAATTCGCACTGACATTGAGCCTGAACACCTGGGGCAGCCCGTTCAGCCAGTTCAAGTCGCGCAGGCCGGTGTTGGTGATGGTCACTTGCTCAAGATTGGTGAGCGTGGCCAAGACGGTGAAGTCGCTGATCGGCAGGTCCGACAATTCTAGCGTGGAAAGAAATGGTGAGGCGGCCAGCGGGGCGAGATTGGTCACCGCAGTACCGCGCAAGGTGAAACCGCGCAAATCCAACGAGGCACAAAACCCGAGATCATCGAAGGGTGTCACGGGATGATCCACGGTCAGAAAGTCCAACGGCATATTGCCGAGCACGCTCCAGTTGGTGGCGGAGCCTTGATAGATTTCAAGCGCGCGGATGCTCGTGTTGGTGAGCGTGGAAAAATCCGCGATGGAACTGGGACCGAATTGGAAGGAGTAGAGCGCGGGCAGGTTCGTGAGGAAGTCCAGGCTGCTCATCGGCACCGCCTGCATATTCAAGAGGGAGAGTTGCGGCAGGTTGGACAACGCCTGGACGTTGGTGATGGGGTTGCCAGCAAGAGAGCAGTTTTGTAGCGACGGATGACCGGCCAGCGGCGAAACGTCCTGAATCTGATTCCCGCCCGCGCTCAAATACTGCAACTCCGGCATCGCCGATAAGAACGCGAGGTTCGAGACCGAGGTGAGGCTCAACTCCAGCATTACCAAACGTGAAAGCGCGGACAGGGCGGCGACATTGGTGAGCGGGCTGCGATAGAGGAAGAGGTACTTAAGGTTGACCGCTGTTTCCAGTCCCGTGAGATCACGAATGCCGAAACCATTGTTTGGATTATTTGGATTCACATTGTCGCTCAATAAAGTAAGCCCCTCCATATCATTGGTCGTGATAGGCCCGGAAAATATGTGTAGCGCTTGACGAACGGCCGTTTCCAACCGGGGGTCGGGAAAAAGCACCTGTGATCGGGCCAGTGACAGCGAGAAGAACAACAGAAGAATGAGTTTTCCCAAGTGCATCGCGATTGCCCTAGCGAATCCGATGCCAGCTTGAACTCAAGCACGAAAAGCCCCGATCAGTTCTGAAACTGAGTGCGGGCGACGCCCTCCGCGTGAAAATGCCGCTTTCTGTCCGTGCCTGTTCACATCTTCTTCTTGCCTCGCCATGCGTCCGCCATACCTTCTGCGCTCTTTATGGCTGAGACGACTTTTGCTCCTGAAAACACCGCGACCAATTCTGCTGCGAACAGCGGCTCGACGCCTCCCCGCCCCTTCGCGTGGACGGACCGTTTCGTGACCCGGCACATCGGGCCGAATGCGGCCGAGGTGCGCGCGATGTTGAAGGTGTGCGGGTTGGAATCGCTCGATGATCTCGTGGCGAAAACTGTGCCGGCGTCCATCCGCCACGCGCAGCCGTTGAACCTGCCGGTGGCGAGCAGCGAGTTTGGACTGCTCCAGGAACTGCGCGGGATCGCGGGGCTGAATCAGATCTTCAAGAGCTACATCGGCATGGGGTATTCGGACACCATCACGCCGCCGGTCATCCAGCGTTGCGTGATCGAGAACCCGGATTGGTACACGCCCTACACGCCGTATCAGGCGGAGATTTCGCAGGGGCGGCTGGAGGCGTTGCTGAATTTCCAGACGATGGTCACGGACCTCACGGGCATGGAGATCGCCAACGCCTCGCTGCTCGACGAAGGCACCGCCGCCGGCGAAGCGATGCAGATGGCGCACTCGCTCAAGGGCAACGCGGACAACAACCGCATCTTCGTGAGCGACGCGTGTCATCCGCAGACCATTGATGTGCTGCAAACGCGCGCGAAGGCGCTGGGCATCACCGTGGTAGTGGGGAATCACAACACGTTCGACTTCTCGCAGAAGGCATTCGCGGCGCTGGTGCAGTATCCGAACACCTACGGCTCGGCGCAGGATTACCGCGCGTTCGTGGAAAAGGCGCACGCGGCGGACGCGCTGGTCATTGTCGCGTCGGATTTGCTCGCGCTCACGTTGCTCACGCCGCCGGGCGAATGGGGCGCGGACGTGGTCATCGGCAGCGCGCAGCGGTTTGGTGTGCCGCTCGGTTACGGCGGGCCACACGCGGCGTTCTTCGCCACGCGCGATGCGTTCAAGCGCGAGATGCCGGGCCGTCTCGTGGGTGTGTCGAAGGATTCGCGCGGGCTGCCCGCGTTGCGCCTCACGCTTCAGACGCGCGAGCAACACATCCGCCGCGAGAAAGCCACGAGCAACATCTGCACGGCGCAGGCGCTGCTCGCGAATGTCGCGTCGTTCTACGCGTGCTATCACGGGCCGGAAGGTTTGAAGGCCATCGCCAAGCGCGTCCACTTGATGGCGGTGGTGCTGGCCACGGCGTTGAAGAATCTCGGCTTCGATGTGAACAGCGACGTGTTCTTCGACACGTTGCAGATCGGTCTCGGCACCAAGAGCGCGAAAGATTTGATCAAGCTGGCGGAGAAGCATCGCGTGAATCTGCGCTACATTGATGAGCATTCCATCGGCCTCGCGCTTGATGAAACGATTTCGCAAGAAGACCTGGAGGAGTTGCTCATGGTCTTCAACAACGACCGCAAGAAGCAGTTCAACCTCGACCATCTCGCCGCCGCCGCCGAGGTGGAAATCCCTGCGCCCTTCGCGCGCAAATCAAAGTTCCTCACGCATGCCGTCTTCAACACGCACCATTCCGAGACGGAGATGCTGCGCTACATCAAGCGGCTCGAAGCGAAAGATTTCGGCCTCGGCCACGGCATGATTCCACTCGGCTCCTGCTCGATGAAACTCAACGCCGCCGCCGAGATGTATCCGGTGACGTGGCCGGAGTTTGGCAAGCTGCATCCTTTCGCCCCGCTCGCGCAGACGCGCGGCTATCAGCAGATGTTTGCCGAACTGGAGGAGTGGCTTTCCGAAATCACCGGCTTTGCCGCCACGTCGTTGCAGCCGAACGCTGGTTCGCAGGGCGAACTCGCCGGCCTGCTGGTCATTCGCGCGTATTACGC
>JANNGC010000569.1:0-6597 GCA_031380445.1 Pedosphaera sp. | reverse complement strand
GAAGTTGCCGTGGTGATCTGTGAGGTTCGCGCCGGTGAAACTGTGGCTGGCGTTGGTGGCGTTCAGAAGGTTCGTGCCGTTGAAACGCCACTGGTAGCGCAGCACGCCCGCGCCGAGCGCCTGCGCGACGAGCGTGACGTTCGTACCGGGCTGCACGCTTTGGTTCGTGGGCTGCACGGTGAAATACGCGGGCACCTGCACGGTGAGCAGCGCGTTCGAGCTGAAGGTCGCGCCCGCCGTGTTCGCGACTTGCGCGCGGTAATTTCCCGCCTGGCCCGGGGTCACGTTGGCAAGCAGCAGCGTGCTGTTCGTCGCGTTCGGAAGGTTCGCGCCGTTGAACTGCCACTGGTACGTCAGCGGCGGCGTGCCGCCCGCGCTGACGCTGAAGTTCGCGGACTGGTTGCTGACCACGGTCACGGCTTGCGGATGCGCGGTGATGAACGGCGGTGACTGCACGACGAGCGTGGCGACCAGGCTGGTCACGGAGCCGGCGGCGTTCGCCGCGATGACGCGGTAGTCGCCGGCGTGGGCGACGGTGAGCGCGGAGAGATTCAAGGTCGCGTTCGTCGCGCCGCTGAGATTGCCGCTGTTGAACTGCCATTGATACGTGAAGGGCGGCGTGCCGCAGAGGCTCACGCTGAAGGACGTGGCGCCGTTCGTCGGTGCGATGCGGCTCTGCGGGTGCGCGGTGATGGTCGGGAGTCCGGCGGGCAGGTTCGCGCGCGGCAGTCCGGCGGTCGGCGGCTCGGCGGCCCACTGCGCTGGATCGGTGCCGGACAGAAGTGCGTTCACACGCTGGAGGGAATTGCCCGAGCCATCGCTGCCGCACGGCCACGGCGGCTGGTCGGCGTAAAGCACTTCGTCCACGATCACCCAACTGACCTGCGCGTTCGTGCCGTCGGGATGCTGCGGGAGTTCGAGCGCGAGGCGGTCGCTGTTGTTGGCGAGCTTGCCGGAGTAGGGGCCGAGAATGCGGACGGCGGCGTTGGTCACGTTGAAGAGCGAGCGGAAGGCGTTCGACTGCGCGGCGTTCGTCGCCGGATTGAAGTTCACGAGCAGCGCGAACTCACCCGCCGCGAGCGTGAGATTCGTCGGGAAGGAAAAATTTACGCCGCCGTTCACGCGCCAGGTTCCGTTCGTGTTGTGCAACGTCACCGGGCCGGCCGCACCGTTGAAAATTTCCACAAATTCATCCACCGAATTGTCCGTGATGTTCGTGCCGTTCACGAAGTCGGGCGGGTGATAATAAATTTCGCTGATGGCTACGCGCGCGGGCGGCGCGGCGTTCGCGGCGTTGCGCGTGCGCGGCGTGAGCGCGTTCCAGAACGGCCCGCCGTCCGGGTAACGGCCCCATGACCAGTCGTTCAACTGGCCTTTGAAACTGACGGCGTCCACCACGCGGTCCTGCGCGTTGCCGGGCAAGTAGGAGAGGAAGACTTGCTCGCCGTCCTTGCTCAAGCCGAAGCCGGTGTTGGTCGGGAAATGAAAGCCGGTCACTTCATCAAAGCTCACCCAGCCGTGCGCTGGGATGCTTGTGTTCGTGGGGATGAGCCACTTCATCAAGTTCGTGTAAGCTGAGCCGTCGTCGCTCAGATACCAGCAGCAGCCGAGCGTGATGGGCGAGTCGGTGGCGTTGTGCAGTTCGATCCAGTCATTGGAGTCCAACTCGTTGCTGAAGTCCGTGTGCGCGACAATTTCGTTCAGCAAAACCGTCGGCCCAGAAACCGGGTCCGCCGTGCCGGGCGAGCCGCGCAAGAACGTGCTCGCGCGCCAACTGCCCGCGTAATCCGCCGCGCCCGATCCTTGCGCCGTGAGCGCGCTGTCGAGGAAGACCATCGAGTGACCGCCGCCGTCCGCCGTGACCGGCCAGCCGCGTCCGTCGCCGTAGGTGAAGCTCACGATGTCGCTGCCGCCCGCCGAGGTGCGCAGCGTGAGCTGTTCGCCCGCGTTGTTCAGCCCGCCCAGGAAGTAGCCATGCACCTCGACACTCGGCGGCACGTTGTAGTAGGCGCGGAAGGCGTTCGTATCCACGAGACCGACGACGACGAGATACGCGCCGGGCGCAAGCAGCACGCCGGAGGGGAAGGTGAAATCAATGCCCTGGGTGAACTTCACGCCCGCGAGATCGAGCGTCACGCTGCCGCTGGTGTTTTGCAGTTCGACGTACTCGTAGCCGTCCGGCGCGGGGTTGAACATGACCTCGGTGACGCGCAGAAAATTCTGCAAGTCCGCGACGTTGTCCGACGGCGCGACCACGAACTCCTGCGGCAATGACCACTGGCTGTTGCGGCCCGCAGCATCGGTGTGCAGCACGCGCGCGCGGTAGCGGCTGCCCACGCGCACGACATTGGCGGGCAAGGTGACATTCGCGTTGAAGGCGGGAATCGGGCCGCTTTCCCAGTCCGCTTCGACTTCGTATTTCTGCGGCTCGGTCGCGCTGTAAATCGGCGTGTTGGTGCCGGTGATTTCCGCCACGCGCCAGCGCAGCGACTGGAACGCGCCGCTGCCGCTGTAAGCCGACGAACTGAACGTGAGCCGATTGATCGGGAAACCGGGCGTGCCGGTGTAACTGATCGTCGGGCGGTTCGGCTTCAACGCATCTGCCGCCATCGTGTCGAGCGAGAAGGTCGTGTTGGTCGAGCGATAGCGGACGTAGTTCTTCATCATCTGCGCCGCACCGCTGAAGTTGTTGCTCGTGCCCGGCTCGTTCTGCCACTGGTAGAAATGATAGTTGCCGGCCTTGCTCAGATTCACGATGGCCGCATCGTTCATCACCGGGTTGTAGTCCCACATCGCGCGGTCCGCATCCACGATGGAGAAGGTGTTCGTGCCGCGCGTCATCCACCAATACTCGTCAATGAGCCGGAACGCTTCGTCGGTGTTGAAGAGCAGGTCGCGGAGTTCGCGCACGCGATTGCGGAACTCCGTGCTGATGGCGGGGAAAGTTCCGGGGCTGACAAAATTGTTCAGCACGCGGCTCTTGAACGGCTCATCGCCGCCCTGCTGGCCGGACCGATACATGTTGTCCGCCCACGTCAGATCGAGGTCCCACGGCAGCACCGTCCACAGTCCCGTGACTGGGTTCTTGTAGTAGAAATAATTTTTGCCATCGGCGATGTCGTACTGGTGGATGCCCTGCGAGATGGCTTGGTAGGAATAGTAGTCGCGCAGATTCAAATTCGTGCGCCACCACGCTTCCGTCGGCGTGGGTGCTCCGTAGGTCAGGAGCGCGTTCAAGTCGCTCTTGTCGGTCGGCCCGTTCGGCCCGAGGTGGTTGATGGTGCCGGTGCCGCCTTCCATGTCGTACACGTTGCCATCCGGGTAATCGCGCTCTTCCAGAAAACGCCCGTCCAGTTCCTCGACCGCCAGCCACAAGCCGTAGAAGTCGCTTTGGTATTGGTTGCCGGGCATCACTTCGTTCGCGTCATCAATGACGCGAAACTGCATTTGCACCGTGCGCAATCCGTTCGCGCCCGTCAGGTCGTAAAGCCGGTAGCCAACCGACTCGAACAAGCCCTGCTCGCCGCGATGGAGGAAATCGCCCTGCTGAATGTTCGCGCGCAAACTCAAGCGCCGCCACGGCGCGTTCAGCTTGCGGCCCCAGTTGTCCTTCACTTCGAGATCGTGGCCGCGCGTGAAGCTGAACTTCATCGCGTTCTTGCCCATCGAGTAGCGCCACACGCCGCCGCGACAACGGAACCCGATGTGATCATACACCTTGCCGTCCACGACCATCGTGCCGGTCCAGAGATAATTGTCGCCGCCGTATTTGTTGTTCGGCAAACCGGGCGCCCAGCCGACGGCCTCGGCGAACTCGTTGCTCTTCGTGAGCAGATGATACACGGGCAGGCGGCTCATCTCCGCCGTCGGCACGGTGAAGACGAATCCGTTCGTGCCGCCTGCGCCCGGTTGCGCCGCGCCCGACCAGGCCGGCACGCCGTTGTAGCAGAGGTAGGCGAAGTTCGGCTGCGGGTCATCGGGATACGGCACGCGCACCGTGCGCGCGCCGGTGTCGGCGACGGTGATGCGATAACGAATCAACCGCCGATGCGTTTGCACCGACGCAGGAATCTCAGCGGTGAACGTGTCGTCGCCGATGAGCAAGTCGCCGTTCGTGCCCGCGTCATTCATCGGGACGGAAATCCAGTTCGCGAGGTTTGTGTAAGCCGTGTCGGTCAGCTCGATGTAACTGCCGGGCGCTACGATTTGGTATTCGAGCGTGACCGCGCCCACGCCGTCGGGGTCGGTGACTTTTGCGGTGATCTTCACCGGCACGCCTGCCGCCGGTTGCTCGGGCGTGTGCGCGACTTGGCGGATTTGTGGCGGCGCGTTGTTGGCGAAGACGGAGTTGATTGCACCGGGCGTGGGATTGACGCCGCCGCTGCCGCCGGTCTGCCCGATGAGCCGCGCATCGAAAAAGCAATCGCTGCTGCCGGTGAGCAAAATATTGTGCAACTGCACCGCCAGGGTGTTCACGCCGGGCACCAGCGCGGCCAGGGGGTTGCCGGCCAGGTTGATGCTCACGAACGCCGCCGTCTCGAAATTCCCGATGGCCGTGCCATTGAACGGCACTTCGCCCGCCGTCATGTTGGCCGTGTTGTCCACAATTAACGTGCCGTTGAGCCACACTTTGAAGCCGTCGTCATACTGCGCCTCCAGAATCAGCCGCGCGAACTGCGATGGGTCGGCCACCGTGAATTGCTTGCGGAGAAACACCGAGCTGTAGCCGGTGTTCATGTCGTTGAGCAGCGTGGTGATGAAGGTCTCGCCGTAGCCGATGGGCAGCACGCCGCTCGCCCACGAGGAATCATCGAAGGCCTGTTGCCGCCATGCCGTCACCGGCGCTGACGCCTCGTTCGTGCCCTTGCGATAATTCCACGACGACAGCGCGGGGAGCAGCGTGGTGTTCTGCACCGGCGTGCCGCCCGTGCCGCTGCCCGCGACGCGCCAGCTTCCGGCGAGATCGTTGTCCAGCGAAGGATGGATCAGCTCGATGGACTTGCCGCTGCCCACGACAAGTGCGTCGCCGACCGTCGGCCACGGAAAGCCCAGCGCATAATCCACCTCGTCCTGAATCTGATTGGCCGCGTTGCGCAGCGTGAGCTTCTCGCCGCGACTCGACAGGCCGGAACTGCCGTTGACGTTGAACGGCCCGAGCGCGCCGCTCACGCCGAACTTCGTCTGGAGAAACGCCGGGTTCTGCGCCACCACCACGTAGCCGCCTGGCGCGACATTCGTGGAAGGGAACGTGTAGTTGAGGCCGTCCGAGAAAAACCAGCCCGCGAGATTCACCGCGTTCGGCCCCGTGTTGTGCAGTTCCACGAACTCCGCCGGCTCCGTCTTCACGTCCGGGTTGTAGTGAATCTCATTGATGATGATGGCGGCGGAGCAGGGCAGGGCGGCGACGCCGCACAGGCCCACGATGGATCGTAGAATATTTTTCACGCGCTTTGAGAGTGGCGGAAGATACTCCGCGTCCCCGGACGGACAAGCGCGGAATCGAAATTCCCGCCCGGCAAAAGAGTGCGGGGAAAAATCTGGACTGCGCCGGCAGGGCGGAGCGGCGACGGCGCTTTCGGGCGGGCGGGCGTCTCCGAATTCAGGAAGCGTCTGGCGCGTGCGAAAGCGGTGTCGCTCCCGCCACTGCGGGATTGCCACCGCAGTCCAAAGGGGCGTGACTACGTGGCATTCAGCGCCGCTGTGCGCGAGGGCGGGATGCGTTCCAAGTGGTAAATCATGAACCCGTGCAGAAACTGCCGGAGTTCGCGCGTCTGCGCTTCGCTCAGTTTCAACCGCCCGATTAAATTCCAGTCGCCGTCTCTCAGCGTCTGCGCGAGGTGGCGGGAGCCGGCGCTCAAAGTGGAATCGGCCAGGTCGGGCGTGAGTCCGAGTTCTTCCAGCAGCTTGAACTCGAACGCGAAGAGCGTGCGCGGCGTCGGCTCCCGCTTCGGAAGCTCGGCGAGCGCGGCGCGCACGAGTTCATGCACTTTGGGAATCGGCGTCTCGGTCTCGGTCGTCTGCTCGACGAGCGCGGTAAAGTAGCTGGCCTGCTCCAGCCAGCCGAGATTTTCGCGCAGCGTGCGGTGCGTCTCGCCCAGGACAACTTCGCGGAGGTTGTGCAGGTCAGACTTGCGGCTGCGGGCGAAACTGAAGTCCGCCTCGTAAAACAAATCGAGCTTCCCGCGGAACGGCGACTTGGGCCGGCGCGCGCCTTTCGCCACTGTGGCCACGCGGCCCAGATCGGGTGTGAGCCACTGGACGATGAGGCTCGTCTCGGTGAGCGGACGGGTGCGGAGGATGAGGCCGGTGGTGCGTTCGTCCATTTTAGGAATGACGAATGACGGATGACGAATGACGAGGGCGAGCCGCCTGCCGAATCGGAAATTTCGCCATGACCAGCTTCAACAAACGGTTCTCCTCGCGCTTCATCACCCGGCGTTTCGCGGGCTGCAAATCATCGAAGCCGCGCAGGTGGAGCAGGGCGTGGATGAGGTAGCGCACGAGTTCGGACTGCCAGTTCGTGCCGAACTCGCGGGACTGTTTCACGGCGTCGGCGATGGAGATAAAGATTTCGCCGTGCAGCATTGGAGCGCCGAT
>JANNGC010000559.1:0-4009 GCA_031380445.1 Pedosphaera sp. | reverse complement strand
GGCGACGGACGGGAAAATCAAATCGTCGCCTTCGAGCGGCGCAATGTCGCCGACCCAGTTCGTGCGGTTGCTCCACGCGGCGTTCACGCCGCCGCCGTCCCACACGCGCGTCACGCCGGTCGCGGCCAGCACGCGCGTGATGGTCACGTCGTTGCCATCGCCGCCCACGAAGCTGACGCGGAAGGTCGTGGCGTTGGTCGTGAAGGTCGCAGCCTCGGGCAGCCCGTTGAAAGTGCCGGTAATCGCGTCCACGCCGTCGTTCACAATCAGCGTGAATGACGAGCCAATGAGCGGCGTGAAACCAAACGCAAGCGCGAGCGAGCCGCCGGAAAGGCTGACTGTGCCGTCCACGTTCAACTGATCGTATTGCGTGCCAGGGTTCAGGCCGTTCAGTTCCAGCAGCAGCGTGGAGGGCGCGAAGAACGAGAGATTGCCGGAGGTCAGCACGCCGGGACTCGCGCCGGGATTGAGCGTGCCGTTGTTCGCCACGGTCACGCGCCCGACCACGCCCGTGCCGCCGAGCGTGCCGAGCGAACTCACGTTCACCTCACCGCCTGTGCTGCGTCCGTCCACGCGCAACGCGGAGTTCTGCACCGAGGTTTCGCCCGCGCAGTCATTGGTGCCGGAAAGCACGAACGTGCCGCCACCTTGGAACAGCGGAGCGCCCGCGCCGGTCAGCCGCCCGCTCAGGGTCAACTGCCGTCCGGCGGAAGCACCGAAGGACGTGAAGGTGTTCGGCAGTTGCACTTCGCCGGAGATCGCGCAGTCCGCCGTGATGGAAATCTGGCCGCTGATGTTGAGAAGATTTTCCGCCAACACGTCGTTCAACGTCAGCAACAGGACCGTTCCCGCGCCGGTAAAAACACCGCCGCCCGGCGTGCCGAAGCACGAGGCGTGGTTCGCGACGACCGTGCCGTTCAAGAGTTGCACCGCGCCATCGAAGCTGTTGTTGCCGCTCAACGTGAGCACGCCGGGACAGGTCTTGATGATTCCGCCCGCGCCGCTGATCGCGCCGTTGATCGTGACCGACACGTTCGAGCTGCCGCCGAAAGTCAGGTCGCCGTTCAACGAGATGCTGCCGCCGAAAGTAATCGGCGGCGTGGACAGCGCGAAGGTCTGCGGCCCGGCCAGCGCCAGCGGCACGCTCACCACCACGGAGTCGGCGGTGTTGGTGGCGACGATGCCGTTCAACAAACTGATGCTGTTGCCGCGCAACTGCGTGCCGACACCGCCCAGCCCGTTGCGGAAGATCAACTGGTCGAAGATCAGGCCCGCCGGGAAATCATTCGTGGTCAGGAAATCTCCCGCGCCGAGACTCGACGGGAAGAGAATGGCGTCGCCGACTTCCGGCAGCGTGTCGCCCGACCAGTTGGTGCGGTTGCTCCAGAAATTGTTCACGCCGCCGCCGTCCCAGATGCGCGTGAAGCCGGTGGGCGCGACGTTGATGAGTTCGAGCGTCACGTCGTTGCCGTCGCCGCCGGCGTAGCTCACGCGATACGTGAGGCCGCTGAAGACGAGGCTGGAACCTTCTGGCAACGAGAGGAACGTGCCGCTCACGGGGTTTGGCCCTTCGTTGTCAATGATGGTGAAGGGCACGCCGAGCGCCGGATTGAAAAGGGTGGCGACGATGAGATTGCCATTCACCTCCACGGAGTTGCGCACGCGAAGCTGGTTGTGAGTGGTCGCCGAAACATCCACGTAGAAAATGGGCGTGCTCCCGTCCACGGTGAACTTCGAGCAGGTCAGCACACCGCTGCGGTTCACGCCGGGGAGCACGAGGCCCGACACGGTGGCGGTGATGTTCCCGACCTCGCCGGTTCCGCCCAGCACGCCCGCGTTCAGATACGGTTCCAGCCCCAGCGACGCACCGTTGATGGTCAGGTTGCCTTCGTTCAGCAGCAGCGTCCCCGTCACGGAGTTGCTCGCGGAGAGAATGAGCGTGCCATCGCCTTGTTGCGTGATGAGGACGTTGGTTCCGCGGAGCGAACTGCTGATCGTAAGCGTGGCCTCATTGAACGGCTCGAGGATCGCCGTCGCGCCGAGCAACGTGATCGGCCCCGTCCAGAGAAAGGACACGGAAGAACCGAGACGCCCCGCCAGGCGCACGGGTTCGGCATTCGTCATAGGAGCCAGCGGAAAAAGCGAGCCGCCTTCCTCGACCAGCGTGTCGTCCGCCAGCGCCGTCGAACCCAGACTCTGCGGTGTCACGAGGGACACGAGCGATCCGGCGAAGACGTGCGTCAATCCGCTGTAGGTGTTCACGCCGCCCAGCGTGGTGTCGCCGCGCAGGTCCAGTCCGCCGGTCCCGCCGAGATTGCCATTCAGGCTGGCGACGCCGGCTCCATCCACGGTGAGAACGCCGCTGTTGCTCAAAGCCGTGCCGCCAAAGCCCAGATGCAATGTTCGGAACGCATTGTCCACCCGCACGGTCTGCGCGCCGGAAAAATGGATCGGAACATTGAAACTGGCCGAGCCAGAAGTGTGCGACGCGCGCAGGCCGCCCAGGAGCGTGACGGAGTTTCCGGTGATGGAATAATTGTTCGTCTGCAAGGTCACCGCGTTGAAGGCCGTGCCGTTCGGAAAATTATTATTGTTGGTCAACTGCGCCGCGCCGGGAGGGAAGAGCAGGTTCACGCCGCCCGCCGGGGCGAGGTCGTTCGACCAGTTCAAGCCCGTCTGCCAGGCGCTGCCGCCGCCGCCGCCGTCCCAGATCGCCGTCGTCGCACTGGCGTTGAAGCCCACGACCGTGAGCGTCACGTCGTTGCCGCTGCCACCGACGTAGCTGACGCGGAACTGCACGTTGTTCACCGTCTGCGTCGAGCCTTCGGGCCGCCCGGCGAACGTGCTCGCAAACGCGCTGCCGCCCGTGTTCGTGATGATGACAAACGAGTCGCCGAGCAGCGGGCTGTAATTGAGGAACACGAGGAGCGTCGCGCCGGTGAGCGTGGGCGGGGCGGCGACGCGCAACTGGGTGAAGTTGGTGCCGGAGCCATTGAGCGTGGGGCGGAACGAGGAACCGCCGCTCAACACCGCCGTGCCGCTCGGCACCGTGAGCGCCGCCGCGCCGAAGCCGCCGGGCTGCACAATCCCCGCCGACGTGAAGGCCGGGACGCTGCCGGTGCCGCGCAAAGTCGTGCCGGCATTCAGCGTGAGCGCGCCGGTGAGCGCGCCGTTCACTTCCAGTTCGCCTTCCTGGACTGTGAGTTGCGTGAGCGCGGCGGTGCCGTGAATTTCCAGCGTGCCATCGTTCACCTTGTTCAGCACGGAACCCGCGCCGCCGGTGAGGGTGTTGCTGAATTGCAGCACGCCCTCGTTCGCCACGGTGAGCGTGAAGTTCGTGAAGCTGACGTTGCTCGCGAGCACCAGCGACGTCTTGTTGGCGACCTCCCACGTCTGGCTCGCGCGCAAGACGACGCGCGCGGCCACGATGTTCTCTGCGCCCACGGGGCCACCGTTGGTCAGGCCGTTGGTCAGCGCGAGGAAGGGCGAGCGCAGGACATAATTTGATCCGGCGATGGTGATGGAATGGTAGTTCGTCGCGCCGCCCGGAGAATTGGTCACGAGCGTCTGCGCCACGCCGCTGGGGAAGAGCAGGGCGTCGCCATTCGTCGGGCGGAGGGCCGGCGTCCAGTTCGCGGCGTTCGTCCAGAGACCGTTCGCGCTGCCGTCCCAGGTCAGCACCGCCGCGCGCGCCGCGCCGGGATGGAGGGCCAACAAAACGAGCAGGGTGAGCAAGCCGGGAAGGCAACCAAGTTTGATTTTCATAGACGTGCCGGTGGCGGAGCCGTCCGCCTGATTTGGACTATCGGGGCGTGACCGTGCCAGTTTGGTCCGGCGGAGGCGAGTGAATTTCCCGAAACAACGGAGGCCGAAATGCGACCAGGGCGTGGGCGTTCGTACCCACGAAGGGGTGCGCGGTCGTACGGGTGTACCTCGACACGGTTTGTGGCTGAAGTCTGGGAGCGCCCGTCAGCGCAGCAGCGCCTCGGCGTGCTGGCGCGCGGCCTTG